>JAFGPJ010000247.1 GCA_016936275.1 Sedimentisphaerales bacterium | reverse complement strand
GTGCGCCCCAGTCGGTCATTGTACCGCCGGAGTAGTCCCACCAGTAGCGGAAGCTGAAATGCGTTCGCTCTTTTACGTATTCGACTTTCGGCGTCTGTCCGAGCCAGAAATCGTAGTCGAATCCATCCGGGACCGGGGAGGTTTTGAATGGACCCTGTCGCAGACCGGCGGGAAGCCAGACTTCGACTCTTTCTATCTTTCCGATTCGCCCATTGCGGACCAGATCACAGGCTAATCGAAAATGGGCGCTGCTGCGCTGCTGCGTGCCGGTCTGGAGAATGCGATTGGTTTGCTGCTGGACTTTAATGAGCCGTTTTCCCTCGTCGATTGTGAGTGTTAGCGGTTTTTCGCAATAAATGTCCTTGCCAGCCTTCATCGCGGCCATTGCGACCAGCGTGTGCCAGTGGTCAACCGTGCCGCAGATGACGGCGTCGATGTCTTTTCGCTCAAGCAGCATTCGGAAGTCGGAATAGCCTTCGGCGCCGGGGAAAGCTTTTTGAGCGTTCGCCAGGTGACTGGTATCAACGTCACAGACGGCAACGATCTGACCGTATCTGCTCGCATTTTTTGCGTCGCCGGTTCCCTGCCCGCCACAACCGATCAGTGCAAGATTGAGTTTCTCGCTGGGCGGCAAAGATTCCGACCTTTGACTTCTTTGTTGTGCGGCACATTCTTCGATAAACCAGGTTGGAAGTGTTGATGCGGCGGTCAAAGCTCCTGCGGTTTTGAGGAAGCTGCGTCGTGAGATGATATGATTCTTAGTCTTCATGGTCTTCTCCGAAAAATATTTTGTGTATTGTCATTTCTGTAAGATTTTGATGAACAAATCAAAACCCGTGTCAGAGAACATTATAAAGATAGCATAAACCGTATGTTTATCAAGTTTTTATTGATATTCCGGTCGCGCTTAAATAATATAATACCAAGAAACTACATACGTTGTTCTGAAAGTATAAAATGGTAGTTATTGATTTAGGCAGTTCAGCGAAACAATCCTTATAATTTGGGATGTTTTCCTTATGAATGATAAATTAATACGTAGTCAGTTCATTCGGGACAGTGCCGTCGCAGGTGCTGCTATCGGTGCCGGGATTGGACTTTCCAAAAGTGCCAGCGCAAAAGACACCAGTAAGATTCTAAACTATAACCCGGATATGGAATATCAACGGCTCGGCAAAACCGGTCTGATGCTGTCGGCGGTGACGCTGGGTGGTCACTGGAAGCGTCTGCATGCAGCTCATCCCGAGGTCCGGCGAGGTCATGATTGGTTTGATTGCGACCTTGATGATCCTGCATTTAAGAAGAACCGCCACGAGGTTGTCAGCCGGTGCATCGAGGTCGGCATCAATTACGTGGATGCGTGCTCCGGTGAGATCCTGGCATACGCCGAGGAATTGAAAGCCGCCGTGACAAGATGTACTTCGGCTTTTCGTGGTATGAATTCGAGCCGCGTTTCCATCCCTGGCGCGAATCAGCCAACAAGCTGATCCGGGGGTTGGACTGGGATTTGAAGTTGTGCGGACTGGATTACGTCGATTTGTGGCGTATAAGCATGGAGATGCCCACGGGCAAGGATCAGACGGAAAGAGAAGTCGAGAACGCAATGGAAGCGTTGAGCATCGCCAAAAAACAGGGCAAGGCCCGTTTCATCGGCGTATCGAGTCATGACCGTGAATGGCTAAAACACGCCGTCGAGACGTATCCCGAACAAATGGAAGCGTTCTGCATGCCTTATACGGCTAAGAGCCAAGAGTTGCCCAAAGACAGCCTGTTCGACGCCGCGCGGAAATACGACTGTGGCGTGCTCGGCATTAAGCCGTTTGCGTCGGCCTCGCTATTTGCCAGGGATTCCTCGCCGGGCAGCCCTCAGGCACAAGCCGATGATCAGCGGGCACCCCGGCATTTCAAACTGCATCTGAGCGAAATAGATGAATTAATAAATAAAGAATGAATGCTTTTGCTTTGGCGCCGATTCACCAGTTGATGAAGAGAGAAAAGTAGATATTCCCTGTTGATATTGAGCTTGGTACGGAGTACTTACCGCTTATTATCGATTCGGCAGGCTCAATCGCATCCCTATAGTTAGATCGTTCTCGTTTTTTAGGACGTTGGTATTAAGTTTGCTTATATCTTTGTATCTGCTTCCATTTCCGAGCTGCTCGCTGGCGATGCTCCATAAACTATCGCCTTCCCGAACAACATATTGTACACCTTTTGCTTCGTGTTTATCAGCCGAAATGTGCCTTTTGCCGATGGATTCTACTTTTTCGAACATCGAACTCGGGAAGATGCCCCAAATGTTGATCTTGTCAAGCTCGGAGGCTAACAGTTTGGGTACGACGAGGCTTTGACCGAGACTATTTTCGTCAGAAGATGTCGGTAGTATGCTATTGCTCTGGAGCATTTGAATGCTGTTTTCTATGCCATCCGGCTCGTTGGCGTCGCCGAGGCAGGGCATACCGTTGAGCAGGTATACAAATACAAATATGGCTCCCAATCCTAATAAAAACCTGATTTTTGTATATGTTGTCATGTCAAAATTCCATTTTTTTGCCCAAAACGTAACGATTATGCGTATTCTAACGGATCGATAAATGCTAATGACTTTTTTCACTTATATATAAAATATAATGATAAAATGAAGGAATGCCAAAATCGGACCAATGAGAAATCTTATCGAGAAAGGAATATCATGAGGCGATTGAAAGATTATATGTTTGGTGCATCAGGCTGGAATACGCATTTTTCGACTCTATTCCTGATTTTGTCCATGGCCTGTCATACAACGCAGGCAATAACCGACCGTCTGCCGAATGTAGAAGTCAACAATATCCGCCGGGTGTTTCATAACGGCCAGCATAATGCTTTCACTGACCTGATTCGATTCAAGGATAATTTTTACCTAACGTTTCGAAGCTGTCCCGATGGTCACATGGTGCATCCCACATCGTCGATAATAATTCTCTCCAGCACAGACACAAAGCAATGGAAGCAGGTGCACCAATTTGGCGTTGAAAAGCGAGACACACGTGATCCCCATTTTCTCGTTTTCAAGGGCAGACTTTTTGTTTATACCGGTACTTGGTACAGCGGCGAAACAAAGCTGAAATCTGAAGACTACGACCTGAACAAGCATTTAGGTTACGCTGCCTGGACCGAAGATGGCCTGAAGTGGCATAGCCCAATCATGCTGGAAGGGACATTCGGCCATTATATCTGGCGGGCCAATACATTTGGCGGGAAGGCGTATCTCTGCGGCCGGCGAAAAAAGAACTTCGCGGATGCGCCGAGAGGTAAAGGTTCCATAGTCGAATCGGCAATGCTTGAAAGTGATGCCGGTCTGATCTGGCGCACCCGTGCCCTGTTCCAGGAAACCTGCGGCGACGAGACCGCATTTCTATTCGAGCAAGACGGAAGCATCGTCGCTATCGGCCGACGAGGCAGCAATAAAGCTCAGCTTCTAAAGTCGAAGCCGCCATACAGACAATGGCAGCGTATAGAGCTCGACCGATACATCGGAGGGCCATTGCTTGCACGCTGGGGCGGTCGCTATATAGTTGGCGGGCGTAAAAACACAGATGACAGAGGCCCTAAAACCTCTATGTGCTGGCTGGTCGACGATCAATTGCATGAATTTGCCGAGCTTCCAAGCGGCGGCGACAATTCCTACCCGGGCTTTATCGAAATAAGCCCCAAATACGCTGTGATGTCATGGTATTCCTCGCATGAAAAAGATGCTGGAGGCAAGACTATAACTGCAATCTACATGGCGGATATGGAGATTGTGGAATAACCATCATGTCTGTAAGGAAGGCCGTATGGACAGAATAACTGCCCGTAAGGCTTTTCTTCAGATTATACGTTGGCAATGTCTTTTTTTTGCTACTTTATATCTGCGTGGTACTCCTGGAGCGATTTAATCTGGGACGGCTTTTTCTTAAAAGCCGCTATACCTTTAGCTGCCGCCGCGGCTGCCGCTGCCGTTGTGATATAAGGGATTTTGTATTTAATCGCTGCTTTGCGGATGTAGGAGTCATCGTGTTTACTTTGCTTGCCGCTCGGGGTGTTGATAACAAGATGTATCTGGCCGTTCTTTATACTGTCGAGAATGTTTGGCCGGCCCTCGTGCATCTTGAGAATGTGTTCCGATTTCACTCCGTGCTCTGATAAGAGCTTATGCGTTCCCTCGGTAGCGAGAATCTTAAAGCCGAGATTCTCGAATTCCTTAGCTACCTGGGCAACGGATGATTTGTCTTCGTCTGAGAAGGTAATCAGCACGGTCCCTTCTGAGGGCAGCGGCAATTGCGTCGCCTCCTGCGATTTATAGAACGCCAGCCCGAACGAATCAGCCATTCCGAGCACCTCGCCGGTCGAGCGCATCTCGGGACCCAGAAGCGGATCGACTTCGGGGAACATATTGAAAGGAAACACGGCCTCTTTTACGCCGAAATGCGGGATGGTTAATTTCTTCATATCCATATCTGCAAGCCGCTTGCCCAGCATTAGCTGCGTGGCGATACGTATCATCGGAATGCCACAAACTTTAGAGACCAGCGGCACGGTCCTCGATGCACGCGGATTGGCCTCGAGGATATAGACAATATCGTTGGTGATGGCATACTGGATGTTCATCAAGCCGACCACGTTAAATTCTATGGCGATCTTCCGGTTGTAGTCGTAAATCGTTTTGAGATGTTTTTCAGGGATGCTGACCGGCGGCAGCACACAGGCTGAGTCGCCCGAATGGACTCCGGCGAGCTCGATATGCTCCATGATGGCCGGCACGAATGCGTCCGTGCCGTCGGCGATGGCATCAGCTTCCACTTCGGTAGCGTTTTCCAGAAACTTGTCAATCAGAATCGGCCTTTCCGGCGAGACATCAGTTGCCCTGGCGACGTAATATTTGAGCATTTCTTCATCGTGAACCACTTCCATAGCACGGCCGCCAAGCACATACGAAGGCCGGACCATCAGCGGATAGCCGATTTTCTTCGCTATCTTAAGGGCTTCGTCCAGGTTGCTCGCCATGCCGGATTCAGGCTGCGGAATGCCCAGCTTCTTCATCAGTTTTCGGAACCTGTCCCTGTCTTCCGCCAGGTCGATCTTTTCGGGCGAGGTGCCGAGAATTTTAACGCCGGCATCTTCCAGCTCTTTGGCAATATTCAGCGGCGTTTGGCCGCCGAACTGGACAATAACTCCCTCTGGTTTTTCCTTGTTGTATATGCTCAGCACATCTTCGACGGTGAGCGGCTCGAAGTACAGCTTGTCGGAAGTGTCGTAGTCCGTCGAGACGGTCTCCGGGTTGCAGTTGACCATAATAGTCTCATAGCCTTCGTCCTTAAGCGCAAATGCAGCGTGAACACAGCAATAGTCGAACTCGATGCCCTGGCCGATGCGGTTGGGGCCACCGCCGAGCACCATTATCTTGCGTTTCTTGCTGACCTCGACCATGTCAGGCGCGTTATACGTGGAGAAATAATAAGCCGCGTTTTCCACGCCGCTCACGGGGACAGGCTCCCATGACTCAGTAACGTTTAATCCGAGACGTCTTTCCCTGATCTGTTTTTCCGGAACTTCCAGTAATTTCGAAAGATACTTGTCTGCGAATCCATCCTTTTTCGCCCGGATAAGAAGCTTGTCCGGCAGTTTCTTGCCTCTGTAGGTCAGGATTTTTTCTTCGAGCTCTACCAGCTCTTTCATTTGCTCGATGAACCACGGCTTGATATAAGTTTTCTCGTAGAGCGCATCGACACTTACACCTTTGCGAAGGGCCTCGTACATAATAAACTGTCTTTCGCTCGTTGGCTCTCTTAAGAGTTCCATAAGCTCATCGGCGGATTTCTTGTTAAAATCTTTGGCGAAGCCCAGGCCGTATCGGCCTATTTCAAGAGAGCGAATCGACTTCTGAAATGCTTCCTTATAGTTCTTGCCGATACTCATAACCTCACCGACGGCGCGCATCTGCGTGCCCAGTTTGTCCTGGATTCCCTTGAATTTCTCAAAGGCCCAGCGAGCAAATTTTACTACGACATAATCTCCCGACGGCGTGTATTTCTCGAGCGTGCCATCCCGCCAATATGGAATCTCGTCCATTGTCAATCCGCCCGCCAGCATGGATGAAACCATGGCAATAGGAAAGCCGGTCGCCTTGGATGCGAGAGCGGATGACCGTGACGTTCTCGGATTGATTTCTATGACCACGACTCGGCTGGTCTTCGGATCGTGAGCAAATTGAATATTGGTTCCTCCGATTACGCCGATTGCTTCAACTATATCATACGAATGTTTTTGCAGACGCTTTTGTAATTCCGGATCTATAGTCAACATGGGCGCGGTACAGTACGAATCGCCCGTATGAACGCCCATCGCATCGACATTTTCTATAAAACACACCGTTATCATCTGGTTTTTAGCGTCACGTACGACTTCAAGCTCCAGCTCCTCCCATCCCAGCACCGATTCCTCTACGAGCACCTGCCCGACAAGGCTGGCGGAAAGACCTCTGCTGACAATGGTGCGGAATTCCTCGATGTTGTAAACCAGTCCGCCGCCCGTTCCGCCCATGGTATAAGCGGGGCGAATAACGCAGGGCAGGCCGATTTTATCCAGTACCTTTTCCGCTTCTTCGAGGCTGTTTGCGATCTCGCTTCTCGGCATCTCGATGCCCAGCTTGTTCATCGTATTTTTGAAAGCCTGTCGGTCTTCTCCGCGTTCTATGGCATCGACCTTTACGCCGATAATCTGGACGCCGTATTTATCCAGAATGCCCCGGCGTGAAAGTTCTGCCGAAAGGTTAAGGCCTGTCTGGCCGCCCAGGTTCGGCAGCAGAGCATCCGGCCTTTCTTTAGAGATGATCTGCTCGACGGTTTTGACATTGAGGGGCTCAATGTACGTCACGTCGGCCATGCCTGGATCTGTCATAATTGTTGCCGGATTGGAATTGACCAGCACGATTTGGTAGCCTAGCTTGCGAAGGGCCTTGCAAGCCTGTGTGCCGGAATAATCGAACTCGCACGCCTGGCCGATTATAATGGGGCCTGAGCCTATAATCAGTACCTTGTTAATGTCCTTACGTTTCGGCATTGGGTCGTCCTCAAAAAAGCATTCCATTACAACAGTTAAACATAAGACCAGAGATTTTTGTTTGCGTGTGATCCTGAATCTTATGAGTACAGTAAAATCTAAGAATTTTAGCCAAGCAAATCCGACGTGTCAAGTGATGATAGAAAGAAAGTCAATTTTTCTGGTTTTACCACTGTCGATTGACAAACGCATGCTGTTTGATATGATTGGTCTGAAATGGGCAATTGGCTTTATTCAACTATTCAGGAGTTCTTCTATGAGCACAATTACACACAGCATTAAACTGTTTCTATTCGTTCTTTTCTGCGTTGAAGCCGGCATTTCGACTTCTTATGGAGCCAGTGAGGACGATTTTTATGCAGTTCCCACGTATGAATGCATCGGGTTGTATTTCAAATCGCCGGACCTCCGTAAGTGCGATGTTCAGTTTAGGCAGGACGACGCATCAACATGGCGGGAAGGTTATCCCCTCGTTTACGATCCGCGTGATAACCAGTATCGCGGCAGTATCGTGGGTTTACATTCGGACACGAGCTATAGCGTGAAAATTACCCTTGACGGTAAAAGCCGCGAGCTGGTGTGTAAAACGAAGAGCGATTTTTTTCCTATCGGCAAGATTACCTACCTCGAAGGCGGAATAAACTCGAAACCGTTAGTTATTACCGAGTCCGGCACGCCGGAAGGCTACCATTTAATCACGCCGGCAAAGGATTCAAAAGCAACGATTGACGTTCGGAACGCGGAAAATTACACCTGCGTAATCGATGCCAATTACGTTATTGTTCGAGGAGTCGAATTTTGTAATGCTGCGATTCACGGCCTCGTAATCAAATCAAGACGACATGATAATATAATCGAAGACTGTCATTTTACATTTTGGGGCAGGATAGGCGGGCCAAGAACGTATGGGAACGAAGGCGGCACTGACAGTGCAATTTACGCCGAACGTCACTCATGTAACCTGACTATCCAGCGTAATTTGATTGAAAATCCACGCGGCGCATCCAACGACTGGGACACCGGCCACCCGGCCGGGCCTCAGGCCATTACCCTTATCAATTCGAGCGGTGGAAACGTCATTCGCTATAACGAGATTCGCTCGACGGAAGACCACGGCTACAACGACGCTATCGGCGGTGGGTCCAATTTCAGCTTTGAGGGAAGCCCTAATCGCGATTCGGACATTTACGGCAACATCATTGCCAACGTCTGGGACGATGCAATCGAAAGCGAAGGCGCGAACATGAACGTTCGGATATTCAACAACTATATCGAGAAAACGTTCCAGCATATTGCCACCGCGTGCACATCGAAAGGGCCTTTGTATATCTTTCGCAATGTTTTCGGAGAAAGCCGCCGGACGCATCGAGACCCGCTCGGCGGCAGCATGATAAAAGTAGGCGAGCGGGATGAGTTTGGGGGCGGCAGAAAGTTCGTCTTTCATAACACGGCCATCCAGCCAAAAGGCGCATTTAATGTATTCAGCGGCCATGTCAATCCGAACACGGTGACGCGGAACAATATCTTTGACTGTCCCGGCCGGCTGACGTCTTCACGAGAAGTCGGAACGCCCTGCGATTTCGATTATGACCTTTTCACTGGTATGGATCGGGGCATTGCACGAGAACGGCATGGAATTCGGGGCAATCCGGCTTTTGTCAAATCGTACGGACTGGAGTTTTATCCCGCCTCGACGACCACTAAAATCAAATGGGGCAAGGTGCCGACACAATTTGGAGAAAAAACCGTGACTTTGACCGACCCGGTTACTACAGTTCCAAATCCCGTGGTTGATTCGGGCGTAAGAATCCCGAACTTCAATGATAATTATGCCGGAAAAGCCCCGGATTTGGGAGCGTTCGAGCTGGGCGGGTCGCCTTTACGTTTCGGACGAAGGGCGGTAAGTGACATCTGGGCCCCGTGGGAGCTTCATTAAATTCTGCCAAAGGACTATGCCGTTTAAGCAGATAGAGCTGCTTATACTAACTTTTCAGCAGCCACCGGTCGATTGCCGCAGCAGCCTGCCGGCCGCTGTTAATCGCACTTACTACCAATGAGGCGCCGCTTGCAGAGTCACCTGCGGCGAATACCCACGGCTCGCTGGTTTGGCAGTCTTTAACGACTATATTACCCTTTTCGTCCAGTTTTAGGCCGAGATTTTTAATTAGTCCTTCATGAACAACGTGCAAAAATCCCATTGCCAGGATTACAAGGTCAACCTCGATATCGAAGTCGGTGTCGGGCAATTCTTTTATGTTCCAGTTGCCGGACTTTTTTATCCATTCGACCTGGCAGCAGTGAATATGCCCCAGCCTGGTTTCGTAGCCGGAAAATTTCCTGGTCATTATGCCCCATCTTCGTTCGCAACCTTCTTCATGGGACGAAGATGTCCGCATAATTCTCGGCCACATTGGCCAGGGCGTATCGGGCGGCCGAGTCTCCGGCGGCTTAGGCAGGATTTCAAATTGATAAATCTTCTTGGCCCCCTGGCGCCGGGCGGTTCCTACGCAGTCGCTGCCGGTATCGCCGCCGCCTATGACAATTACGGTTTTATCTTTTGCCGTGACAACTTTTGATTTGTCTGTTAGTTCGCCGGAGCATATCATGTTCTGTGACGACAGGAACTCCATTGCGAACATGATGTTGTCGTATCCTCTGCCGGGTATGTTAAGGTCTCGGGGCTGGCCTGCTCCCATTGTCAGGCAGATGCAATCGAACATCTTTCGCAGGTAGCGGGCGGAAATGTCCTCTCCGACGAGTACTGACGTTTGAAACTCGACGCCTTCGGTGGCTAATTGCTCCAGCCTGCGATCTATAATTCGCTTTTCGAGCTTGAAGTCCGGAATGCCGTAACGCAGCAGTCCTCCGATTTTCTCATCCTTTTCGAAAACGACCACATCGTGTCCTGATCGGGCCAACTGTTGCGCAGCAGCCAAACCCGCCGGCCCCGAACCAATCACGGCGACCTTCTTTCCTGTTTTATGCTTTGCCGGCAGAGGTTTGATCCAGCCTTGTTCGAAGCCGTGCTCGACGATTTGAAACTCGATATGTCTAATCAGGACGGGTTTGTCACTGACGGCGAGTGTGCAGGCTGTCTCACAAGGAGCCGGACAAACTCGGCCGGTAATTTCAGGGAAGTTGTTGGTCGAATGAAGATAGTCACAGGCCTGTTTCCAGCGGTTCTTGTATACCATCTCATTAAAATCTGGTATGCAATTTTTCAACGGACAACCTGCACCATGGCAAAACGGTATTCCACAGTCCATGCACCGGGCGGCCTGCCGGCGGATTTGGTCGGGCGTCAGCGGCAGATCCATTTCTGAAAAGTCTCGGATCCGCTCTTCAATCGGCCGATGCCCTATATCCTGCCGTTCGTATTTTAAAAATCCTTTTACTTCGCCCATTGAAATACCTCTTCGGTTGCAGGAGTTGTTTCGGTGTCACGACGTTCCGCCGCCCGCATCTTTTCGAGGGCCCTGCCGTAGTCTATCGGAATAACTTTCACGAATTTGCCGACCATGTCAGGCCAGGCGTCTATAATTTGTTGGGCGCGCTTGCTTTGTGTCCACTTGAAATGACGCTGGATTAAATCATAAAGCATCTGCTTGTCGTCTTGCTGCCAGACATTTTCAAGCTCCACCATATCGAGGTTGCAGAGCGTGTCGAAAAGCTGCATCTCATCGAGGACATAGGCAATGCCGCCGCTCATACCCGCTGCGAAATTACAGCCTGTCTGGCCAAGGACAACAACCACTCCGCCCGTCATGTATTCACACCCGTGGTCGCCGACGCCTTCGACAACTGCTGTGGCTCCGCTGTTTCTCACGGCGAATCTTTCGCCTGCCATGCCGTTAACGAAAATCTCCCCGGAAGTTGCCCCGTAAAGCAGAGTATTGCCGACTATAATATTCTCGTGAGCAATAAACGGTGTCGTTTCCGGTTTGATGACAACGATTCGACCGCCTGAGAGACCCTTTCCTAAATAATCGTTGCTCTCGCCGATAAGTCTGAGGGTAACCCCCGGTGCTAGAAATGCACCGAAACTTTGCCCTGCCGAGCCGTTAAAAACGATTTCCAGTGAACCGTCACCGAGCCCTTTCGGTCCGAACTTGCGCACTATATAATTGCTCAGAATGGTACCTGCGGTACGATTCGTATTGCGAATCGGCATCTCGATGACGGCATTCTTTTTTTGTTCGATCGCCGGTTTCGCTTTTTCCAGAATCTGCCAATCGAGATTGTCGTCGATCTTGGATGGCTGGGCGTTGATTTGCCGTATTGGTCTTTTGCCGCTGGTGTCTGGTTGATGGAAGATAGCAGAAAAATCCAGCCCTTTAGCTTTCCAGTGGTTGACAGCCTTGCTAACCGAGAGCTTCTCAATTCTGCCCACCATGTCATCGAATTTGCGAAAGCCCAATTCGGACATAATCAGACGCACTTCCTCAGCGACAAAGTGCATGAATCGTTCTATATATTCGGATTTGCCGGCAAACCGCTCACGAAGCTCCGGTTCCTGTGTACCAATTCCGAAGGGGCATGCACCATGATGACACTTGCGCAACAACGTGCACCCGAGTGTTACAAGTGCCGCCGTACCAAATCCAAAACGCTCAGCTCCCAGCAAACCTGCTACGACAACGTCTCTTCCTGTTTTTATCTGGCCGTCAGCCTGGATTTTTATTCGATCACGAAGGCCGTTCATTATAAGTACCTGTTGCGTCTCGGCCACACCAAGCTCCCATGGGCATCCGGTATGTTTAATCGAAGAAAGCGGACTGGCGCCGGTTCCACCATCGTGGCCGCTGATGAGCACTTCATCGGCATTACCTTTAGCAACGCCTGCGGCAACTGTTCCTACACCTACTTCCGCAACCAGTTTGACCGATACTCTAACCCCGGGATTGCTGCACTTGAGGTCATATATGAGCTGTGCCAGGTCCTCTATGGAATATATGTCGTGATGAGGAGGCGGCGATATTAACGTCACTCCGGGCGTTGAGTGCCGTATCGTTGCGATTTCTTCTGTTACTTTATGCCCCGGCAGTTGGCCGCCTTCACCCGGCTTGGCTCCCTGGGCCATTTTAATCTGTAGCTCTTTTGCATGGGCCAGATAATTTATGGTAACTCCGAACCTGGCGCTGGCTACTTGTTTGATGGCACAATTTTTCGAATCGCCGTTTTGAAGCGGGATATATCGTGAGGGGTCCTCGCCGCCTTCGCCGGTGTTACTCATGCCGCCCAGGCGGTTCATCGCTATAGCCATGCATTCGTGGGCTTCTTTACTGATTGAGCCGTGGCTCATTGCCCCGGTGCAGAATCTCTTTATTATTTCGCTGGCCGGCTCGACTTCTTTGATGGGAATCGCTTCCTGGTTTTTAAACTCAAACAATCCACGCAGCGTATATAACTTTTGTGACTGGTCATTTACAGCCCGGGCATAATCCGCGTATGCTTTGGCATCATCGTTCATCACGGCCTGCTGCAGCCGCGAGACCGTAGTTGGATTCCACAGATGTTCCTCGCCGCTTTGCCTGAAGTGGTATTCACCGCCAAAATCAAGCTCGATGGAACCTGCCGGCCGTTCTTCATATGCCGATTTATGCCGGGCAAGAACTTCCTGTGCTATCTCATTAAGCCCGATGCCGCCTATCCGGGAAGTCGTGCCTGTAAAATATTTCTCTACAAAGGATTTATTTAAACCTATCGCCTCGAATAACTGGGCGCCGTGGTAGCTGCGAAGCGTCGAGATGCCCATTTTACTCATCGTTTTCAAAATACCTTTCTTGATTGCGGCAATGTAATTGTCCGCTATCTGGATCGGTTCGAGCTCTGGAGGCAGTTCCTCCTGACGATGCAGTTCATTGAGTGACTCAAATGCCATATAAGGATTTATCGCATTGGCACCGTAGCCGCATAAAAGGCAAAAGTGCATAACCTCTCTCGGCTCGCCGCTTTCGATTATCAATCCTACTTGCCCACGGAGCCCGCGATTAAGTAAGCCATGGTGTACGGCTGACGTTGCCAGTAGCGATGGAATCGGAAGCTTTGTCTCTGAACTGTCACGGTCGCTGATAATGATAAGACTTGCACCATCGTCGACTGCTTTTTCGGCGGAATCGATTAACGAGTCAAGTGCGGTGCGAAGAGCGTCACCGGCATCCTGCCCATTGGATTCGAAGACAGCCGAAATAGTAGCAACCTTAAAATCATCCCTGCGGACCGTCCGAAGTCGTTCAATGTCCTCGTTCGTCAAAACAGGATGCGGTAGCTTAAGTTGTTTGCAATGCTGGGCTGTCTCTTGGAGTATGTTCGGCCGTTTACCGGTAAACATCATGAGGCTCATAACAAGACCTTCACGAAGCGGGTCTATCGGTGGATTCGTAACCTGGGCGAAAAGCTGCTTGAAATAATTAAATAACAGTTTCTGCTTGTCCGATAGTACAGCCAGCGGTGTATCATTGCCCATCGATCCTATCGGCTCCTGACCGTCGACTGCCATTGGCGTTAGAATCATTCTAAGTTCTTCACTTGTATAGCCGAATGCTCGTATCCGTTGTGCGATGGTTTCCGGATCACTCTGAACAAGCCTGGGAGTGTCAAACAGACCGCGAAGTTCGATTCTGTTTTCCTCCAGCCATCTTCGATAAGGCTTTTGTCTGGCAACCTTGCTCTTAATTTCATTATCGGAGATTTGCCGTCCTTCTAAGGTATCGACCAGGAACATGTGCCCGGGGCGCAAACGACCTTTCTGACGTATCTTTTCAGGCGGGATTTCAACAACTCCTGCTTCGCTGGCAAGAATTGCCAAGCCGTCAGTTGTAACTAAATAGCGGCATGGCCTTAAACCATTACGATCCAGAGTTCCACCTATAATTCGCCCATCTGTAAAAACCATAGCCGCGGGCCCATCCCAGGGCTCCATTATCGAGGCGTGATACTCATAAAAGGCTCGCTTTGCCGTGCTGATATGATACTTCGGTCCGAAAGCTTCGGGTATCATCATCATCACCGAGTGCGGCATACTTCGACCGGCACGAACAAGAAGCTCAAGTGTGCCGTCAAAACAAGCCGAATCACTTGCTTCAGGCGATAATACCGGCAATAAGTCACTGATATCATCCCCGAACAGGTCGCAGGCCATATTTGTTTGGCGGGCCTGGATGCTTCTGCGGTTGCCGCTGAGAGTATTTATCTCACCATTGTGGGCAATGCACCTGAACGGCTGGGCAAGACGCCAGCTCGGGAATGTATTAGTGCTATAACGCTGGTGAACGATAGCGAGGGCGGACTTGATTCGCTCATCGGAAAGATCCGGATAATATTTGAATAATTGCCAGGCCATGAACATGCCTTTGTAGCAGATTGTTCTGCACGAAAGTGATGTTACATAAAAAACTTCGCCCTTTTCACCGATATTTTCTGAGACCAGCCTCTCAGCCCTTTTTCGTGCCATATACAAACGTCGCTCAAGCTCTTCGGATTCGAGACCGGCGCCATCCACGAAAACCTGCTTTATTGAAGGTTCCGCTTCCAATGCTATTTGGCCAAGACAATCAGAAGCTGAAGGTACATCCCGCCAGCCCAGCAATTTCATACCATAATAACTGATTGCTGATTCCAGCAATTTATCGCAATTTTCCCTGATTTTTGTCTCTTTATGACCGAAAATCATACCTACGCCGTACCGGGATGGCTCGGGAAGGGCAATGCCCAGTTTCTGGCATTCGGCGAGAAAAAAATCGTGTGGAATTTGAAAGAGAATGCCTGCTCCATCTCCTGTGGTTTCATCAGCCCCGGTTGCTCCACGGTGATGCAGGTTCAGAAGTATCTGATTGCCGTATTCGATAATTTTATGGTTTTTTCGTCCGGAGATGTTTACGACAGCACCGATACCGCAAGCATCGTGTTCATATCTTGCCTCATACAATCCCATGTTTTTCGGTTGTATAACCATGAAAACCTGCTTCTAACGAAAGATTAAAAATTCCTTAAACCACTAATTTCGACTAAATATACCGTTAGAACACTGTATATAATACTTATCATAACCGATTATGGCATGCATTTTATTCTTATACACTGCATAAGTATAACTTATATATACATTGTATTTGCTAATATTGGTTGTTTGATAAGTTCCTCTAAGATAAAAAAATCCTTGAAACTTATAAATATTGCTTTTGGGCGTATAATTCTGCAAAAAGGACTTCCCTGCACCAATTGGTTAGTTTGATGCTTATAGGAAAGCTATTTTTTGTCTGGACAAAAAAATGGCCTTGAGCAGACCGCGTAAGGTTTGACTCAAGGCCTTCTGCTTCTACTTTAAGAAGAGCATCTCCGCGTAAGCAGGAATAGGCCATAAATCCGCTTCAACAACGGTCTCAAGCTTATCGGCGACAACTCGCAATGCGTCCATTGCCGGGATTACGTCATCTCTGTAGAGTCTTGCTTGCTTAATAGCATCCGCAACGTTGCCTGCTTTTGTCACCGTTTTTTCGAGCTGCGAAATATTCTTCCTCATAGTTGCAATCATACTGCAAATATCTTTCAGCAGCTCTTTTTGAGGTTTGGCATCAACGCCGGCGTTGCTTATCGAACAAACCGCATCTCCCAATGAAGTGGAAAATGCTATACAGGCAGGAAGGATCTGGCGCTTGGCAATATCTAACATTGTCTTGGCTTCTATATTGATAGACATGCTGTACGCCTCAAGAAGTATCTCGGTTCGTGCATGTAATTCGGCTTCCGTCAGGACACCATGTTTCTTGAAAACAGCGACATTATCCTTGTCCATTATGGTCTCGAGCGAACTGACTGTGGAACGAATGTTGGGTAGCCCGCGCTTCTCGGCATCCTCAACCCACTCATCTGTGTAATTATCACCGTTATAAATAATCTTGTGGTGTTTGGATGCAATATTCTGCAGAATCTTCTGTGCTGCTGTTTTTACGTTCTTAGCCTTCTCTAAGTCGTCTGCGATTTCGCATAGCACGTCGGCGACAATAGTATTAAGCACAAACATCGGCCCCGATGTCGATTGTGTGGATCCGACCATCCTGAACTCGAACTTATTGCCGGTGAAGGCGAAAGGCGATGTTCTGTTACGGTCCGTACAGTCTTTTGGTAAAGGTGGGAGCGTGGAAACGCCAAGTTTTAGCTCACCGCCTTGTTTTGATGATTTAGCACCCCCACTAGCCAACTGGCCGAAAATGTCGCTTAGCTGATCGCCAAGAAATACCGAGACAATCGCCGGTGGTGCCTCGTTGGCGCCCAGTCGGTGCTCGTTTCCGGAATTGGCAACGCTTGCTCGCAGCAGCTTGGAATATTTATCGACTGCTTTTACAACCGCGCAAAGCATTACGAGAAACACCATATCTTCGTGGGGCGTCTGTCCCGGCTCCAGAAGATTTATGCCGTCGTCGGTAACCATGCTCCAGTTGGTATGCTTGCCGGAACCATTCAAGCCGGCAAAAGGCTTTTCGTGCAGCAAACACACAAAATCATGCCGGAGAGCAACCTTTTTGAGAGTTTCCATAACCAGTTGATTATGGTCGGTTGCGACGTTTACCGTTGAAAACACCGGCGCCAGCTCGTACTGTGCCGGCGCTACTTCGTTGTGCTGGGTCTTGGACGACACACCTAACTTCCACAATTCCAGGTTCAGCTCGTGCATAAACGATGCGACTCGCTCATGGAGCGGGCCGAAGTAATGGTCGTCCATTTCCTGGCCTCTCGGAGAAGGAGCACCAAAAAGAGTTCTGCCCGTCAAAATCAGGTCGAGCCTCTTTTTGTAAAATGATCTTTCAATAAGGAAATACTCCTGCTCGGGTCCAAGTGTTGCAGTTACACGTTTGGATGTCGTATTTCCGAGTATTTTGAGAACTCGCATTGCCTGCTTGTTCAGAGCGTCCATAGAACGAAGTAAAGGAGTTTTCTTGTCCAGAGCATGGCCGATATACGAACAAAAGGCACTCGGTATATACAGCGTGATATTGTCCCCGTCCTCTTTGATAAAGACCGGTGACGTACAATCCCATGCTGTGTATCCCCGGGCCTCGAACGTTGCCCTGAGTCCCCCGGAAGGAAACGACGACGCATCCGGTTCGCCCTGGGTAAGCTCCTTGCCGCTGAACTCCATGATTGTATTGCCCTGCGGTGTCGGGGATATGAAAGAGTCGTGCTTCTCAGCAGTAGATCCCGTCATCGGCTGGAACCAATGACAAAAATGTGCAGCGCCTTTCTCGACGGCCCAGTCCTTCATCGCGTTGGCAATCACATTGGCGCTGGCGGAATCGAGCGGTTCATTTCCATCGATAGTCTTTTTCATGGATCGATAAACATCCTTCGGAAGACGCGAGCGCATTACTATATCGTTAAATACGTTTGAGCCAAATAATTCGGTTACCGATTCGCTTTGTTTGTTCATATAAAATCTCCAAAATTTCTCGAAAGTAATTTTGGATATTTTTTCATATTTTTCGAATTTTGTCAATCTTCTTATAAATCAATCCTGGAATCTATAGGATGGGAACTATCGGCAGCAGAGCTAAATGGGGCAAGGCTACTGCCCGTTAGAGAGCCGGGCAGTTGCAAACAAGCCTTGCCCACAACCCAATGCCATTTGCATGATGTGGTCCAATCCAGTTGGCAGCCGAAAATTGGTTCCACAGTAACATGCAGAGCAACACTATTTTTAACTGTCATAATACATATAAAACTCGTACGGATGCGGCCGAAGAGACATCTCATCAAGTTCCTTCTCGCGTTTCCACTTGATCCACATTTCCACAAGATCATCTGTGAATACGCAGGAGGCGGTTAAGAACTTGTAATCTTTCTCAAGCGCATCTATGGCCTCGGACAGCGAGCCGGGGGTCTTCGGGTACTTGTCTAATTCTTCGGATGTCATCTCGTAAATGTCCCTGTCAAGCGGTTCGCCCGGATCAATCTTGTTTTGAATGCCATCAATTGCAGCCATCAGCATCGCCGTCCAGGTAAGATAACCGTTGCAGGTCGGATCAGGGCAGCGGAATTCGAGCCGCTTGGCTTTCGGATTTTCCGAGTACATAGGGATGCGTACCCCGGCCGAGCGGTTGCGTTTGGACATAACGAGGTTCACTGGAGCCTCGAAGCCGGGTACTAAGCGACGGTAGGAATTTGTTGTTGGTGCTGCAAAGGCCAGAATTGCCGGAGCGTGTTTGAGAATACCGCCTATCGAGTATAAACCGATATCGCTAAGCCCCGCATATCCGCTGTCGGCGAACAACGGTTTGCCTCCCTTCCACAAAGAGAAATGCGTATGCATACCACTGCCGTTATCCTGGAAAACCGGCTTGGGCATGAATGTGACCGTCTTGCCGTTGCGTTTGGCCACGTTCTTAATGATGTACTTGTACCACATGAACTGATCAGACATCTTCAAAAGATCAGCGAATACCATATCTATCTCAGCCTGCCCGGCTGTTGCAACCTCGTGATGATGCGCTTCGACTTTGATGCCGATTTTTCGCATTTCGTTGACCATTTCACCTCGCAAATCGTGATAAGTATCTGTCGGGCTGACCGGGAAGTAGCCGCCTTTGAAGCTCGGTTTGTAACCGAGGTTGGGCTCTTCGAATCGGGCAGTATTCCATGCTCCCTCGACGGAATCTATTCGGTACATCCCCGTATGCTGATTCTGCTCGTATTGCACCTCGTCGAATATAAAGAATTCCGGTTCCGGCCCGATGTAGCAGGTATCGGCGATTCCGGTTTCTTTAAGGTACGCCGCACCCTTGCGTGCGACGTGACGGGGATCGCGTGTATAGTCTTCTTTGGTAATCGGATCGACTATGTTAGCGATTATGCTGACGGTGGGTTCTCTAAAGAACGGATCAATTACAGTTGTGTTTGGATCCGGTACGGCCAGCATATCCGAGACATGAATACCCTGCCATCCGCGAATAGACGAGCCGTCAAAGCCAAGCCCGTCCTTGAACGTATCTTCGTCCCATGTGTCAATCGGGTAGGAGCAATGCTGCCATGTCCCCAAAAGATCGACAAATTTCAGGTCAACCATTTCCGCTTTGTTCTTCTTTGCGAATTCGAAAAATTCTTTCGGTGTCATTTTTCATTTCCTTTCAAATTTGTTGCCTCTTGTTTGGCATTGAGAATGATTCAATAACTATCCTATAGCTTTGTTGCCTTTGTCGCCGGTTCGGATACGAATACACTCGTTCAAGTCCAGCACGAATATCTTGCCGTCCCCAATCTGACCGGTTTTTGCACCTTCGATAATTGCATCAATGGTCTTGTCCACGAAATCCTCGTTCACGGCAATTTCCAGCCGGACCTTCTTGAGCAGGTTGACTTCGAATCTGATGCCCCGGTAGCTTTCTTCATAACCTTGCTGTTCTCCGCAACCCAGCGCATTTGTCACCGACATCTTATGAACTTCGGCCTTATATAATGCCTTTTTAACATCCTGGAGCTTATGTGGCTGAATATATGCAATTATAAGTTTCATATTTGTTACCTGCTTTTTAAGTGTGTCTCACATTGTATTGAATATTTGAAAACCGCCGTAAGCTTCCATTCCATGCTCGCCAATATCCAGTCCTCTCAGCTCTTCTTCGCGGCCGATCCTCAAGCCTATGGTCACGTCAATGAGTTTGAATATAATACTCATGCTGACAACTACGAAAGCGACCGTGCTGACACTTCCAACGATTTGTATCCCTAACTGCATCGGATTACCGCTGTACACGAAACCGTTATTGGCCAGGCCGAGGGCCTGCTTGCCGAAAATGCCGACGCATAATGTGCCCCAGATTCCGCATATGCCGTGGACTGGAAAGGCCCCGACGGGATCGTCGATCTGTAACTGATCAATCACTTCTACGCCCCTGACAACTATGTAGCCGGCTATTATACCAATGACAAGTGCCGCCCAGGGTTCGACAAAGGCACACGGTGCCGTGATGGCGACAAGACCGGCCAGAGCGCCGTTCATTGCCATAGACAAATCCGGTTTGCCGAACCTTTTCCAGACCGTGGCCATTGCGGCAATGCCGCCCAGCGCCGCCGCCAAATTTGTATTAATTGCGATTCGTGCTATGCTCGTGCCGTCTGATACACCGAGAGTCGAACCTGCGTTGAATCCGAACCAGCCGAACCAGAGAATGAAGACTCCCAATGACGCTATAGGGATATTATGGCCGGCAATAACATTCGGTTTGCCGTCAATGCCGTATTTGCCTTCTCTTGGCTTGAGGATGGAGGTTCCAATCAATGCCGCACAGCCGCCTACCGTGTGGACGACAGTCGAGCCGGCGAAATCCGCAAAGCCCATGTTGCTGAGCCAGCCGCCGCCCCATATCCAATGTCCAACAATAGGATAAATAAAAGCAGAGATAACAAAAGAGTATATAAGGTATGCTTGAAATTTCATGCGCTCGGCCATACCTCCGGCAACAATTGTAGCTGCGGCTCCGCAAAACGCGGCCTGAAACAGCCAGAAAGCATAAAGAGGCAAACCATTAGTGGTTTCTTCGAGACCGGCTAAACACCAGCCTTTCAGTCCGGCAAAACCGTTTCCTTCGCCGAACATCAGGCCATAGCCGATCAGGAAAAATCCCAAAGAAGCCATACAGAAGTCGAGAAAGTTTTTTGTCAGGATATTGCAGGTGTTTTTCGCCCTGATGAATCCGGCTTCTACCATACCGAAACCCGCCTGCATAAAGAACACCAGGAACGCTCCCAGAAGCACCCACACTGTATCGAGGCCTTGTTTAATCTGATCAAGATTAAGGCTTTCGACGCTGGCTATTACATTGCTGTCGATGGAAATAGTGAGCAAAGCGCTTAATGCACATATTTTCCAAATGCTGATTTTTGAACTTTTTCTATTTACCATCACTTCTTTGTCCTTAATTGGTCGATTCGAGCCAGCTTAATGAACGTCCTTGTATAACTTACGATTGTCAAACATGCCTAATAATCATTGGAATAGGGTTGAGCAATTACTATGCCATTGTAATACGGTCCTGTCATAATTCCCCTAAGTCTCTTTGCCTCAAATGGTTGTGAATGTTAGCCATTTGGTTTCGTTATTTTATATATACTACAT
The DNA here is from genome assembly GCA_016936275.1 of Sedimentisphaerales bacterium. Classification (GTDB taxonomy): domain Bacteria; phylum Planctomycetota; class Phycisphaerae; order Sedimentisphaerales; family Anaerobacaceae; genus JAFGPJ01. Next base: position 8,631 of record JAFGPJ010000247.1, on the reverse strand, counting down.
TTATGTAGAATTTTATATTTGAAATTACATTTTTGTATTTTTTGGTATTTATGACGAATTATCCGATAGCCTTAGAATCTAACTTGCCTATGACTGATTGTTAAAAATCTTTTGCAAAACCAACGCCGAATATCCACATGTCATTTTGGCCGTAAGTATTTGATGATCGAATGTCATCGCCCATCAGAGTTATGTAATTTACACTCGGAATGACTGCTAAACCTGCAGCCTCGAATGGAAAAGCCGCCGAAAGCACCAGGTCATTCAATTCTGATTTGTCCGGACCCCAATAGTACTTGTTATATCCGGCGCTTCCCCAGCCAATACTAGCACTGAGGTCAACACTCAAACCAGATTCAGCTAACTTCTCGATACTATGCCCAATACTAAATGAGACGTACGTTCCATCAACCTCGTCCACATCGTGATAGACCGTTACAGATGGACTGGCCGGGACATCAAGCCCAAAGCCCCAGTAAATCTCCCATGTGTCTTCAGCACCGCCGTTTATAGGAAAATCATAATTAATCACACCAATCGAGTAGCTAAGAAAATCGGCGCCGGGTACTTGTCCAGTGTAGTCGAGCGTTAAATCTATCTCGCTGAATTCACCATTATGTCCATTTTCATTGGTTAGGTCAAGATTGCCCCAAAACGATGCCGTGATGTTCTTGTAGTTGATATAAGCGCCCGGCTGCAGCACCCAGTCGTCGACCAGGTTCTGACCGCGCCAGACATATTTACTGAATATATCAGCCGATGCTCCGATACTTACCCCATCATCGGCCTTCAATGTTCGATTGCTCATCAATATTGCCAGGCACAATACTGTCACCGTAATTCTGATCTTTTTCATTTCATTCAATGTCCTAAAAACATTATCTAATAATCAAACTCTATTCCTGAGATTCATTTGATAAACTACAAGCCGCAAAAACATTATTGATATATAGCAATTGCAGTGCCCGACAGACATATTTTTTAATAAATTATGTAAGTACAGTGTAGAAAGGGGGATAGGGCATAACCCGTGACAATATTTACTTGGCTTTAATCTACAAATATGTAGGTATTTATAAATATTGCTACAATAATGTAGCGAATATATGTTTCAAATGTATTTTGGATGGATGTTGTATTTTTTGATTTTGTAGCCCAAAATACGTTCGCTTATACCTAATTCTTTTGCGGTTTTTCGCTGTTTACCGTCGAATTTCTTAAGGGCGTCAACAATAAGCTCTCGTTCCTTGTTTTCAATTATCTCTGTCAAAGAACGTTTAGCAACAGTTTCGTTCTTCTTTATTATCTGGAGCGAAGGAGGCATGTGCTCTGAGCGTAAGACTTCGTCATTGCACAGCAATACGGCCCTCTCTATGCAGTTTTCAAGCTCCCTTATGTTGCCAGGCCAGTGGTAACTGGTAAGCATATCAATAGCGGGCGTGGAAATCCGGGAAATGTTTTTATTGTTCTCGGCAGCTATTCTCTCGAGAAAGTGGTCCGCCAACAACATTATGTCGTCCTTACGGTCTCGAAGCGGGGGCATATAGATAGGAAATACATTGATTCGATAATACAGGTCTTCGCGAAAGAGACCTTCTTTTATTTGCTCCTCGAGGTTTTTATGTGTGGCGACGATGATTCTAACGTTTGTTTTTATTGTCTCCATGCCGCCCACCCTCTCGAATTCCTTGAACTGGATGACTCGAAGCAGCTTGACCTGTAGATTCAGCGAGAAATCACCGATCTCATCGAGGAAGATTGTCCCGCCGTGCGCTCTTTCGAACCTGCCCAGTTTTCTTTCTCCGGCACCGGTAAAAGCTCCCTTCTCGTGTCCGAAAAGTTCGCTTTCCAGCAGCGTGTCCGGCAGGGCGGTACAATTTACTTTTACAAACGGCTTGTCCGTTCGAAGGCTGTTATAATGAATCGCATGAGCAACAAGGTCCTTGCCGGTGCCGCTTTCACCGCGGATTAAAACTGTGGCATTGCTGTTTGCAACCTGCTCGATAAGGCGATAAACCTCTTTCATTGCATTGCTGGAGCCGACCATATTGTGTATATCGAAGTGACTTTTCAATTCTCGCCGTAACCGTACGTTCTCTTCGCGAAGCTTCTGGCGGTCGGACTCTACAAGCTTGTTCAATTTTATCGCCTGTGCCACCATCGTGGCAATGACGTCCAGCAGTCTGACATTAGCTTTGAAGTCATTACTTTTATTGGCCTGCTTATCTACACTTAAAGTACCGATCGTTTTGCCCTCGAGTTTGATAGGAACGCAGAAAAAGGCGATCTGCTTGCCTTTATCTTGTTTTCGTGACCTTGTCTTATGGAGGAAACGCGGATCCTTCGAGATGTCCGGCACGACAATTTCCTTGCCGCTCTGTACGACCCGCCCGGTAATGCCCTCGCCCACTTTGTAACTGGCCTGGCTTTTGGATTTGTTGCTCAATCCGTGGGCGATTCTGATATTTATCGTTTCAGTATCCGGATCCAGCAGAGTTATCATTCCCCGTTGCAGTTTAAGGTGGGTATCGAGAGACTTAAGTATCAACATTAACGTATCTTCGAGGTCAAGCGATTCCGCGAAGGACTTTGATATGTCGCTTAAAAGCTCAACTTCTTTGGCGAGTTTGGCTTTCATAGCTAACCTTTCATTCAGTATATTCGATGACGGCAAAGTAACAAAATTGTAGATCCAATGCAAGAAAATACAATTATGTCATTTAAAAAGAATTAAGAAAGCGTTTTATTTGGCGGATTCTGTTGTTTATCGATGAATCGTCGGCATTTTAAAAACATCCTCGCTACCGTTTATCAGATGAACCAGCGGCTGCGGCCTGTCAACTCCTTCGATAAACTTCGGTCTGGCTGCCCATGGTGTGACGCTCAGCACGCCGGTCAAATCCATCCAGTACTGCAGCCGGGCCACCGGCAGGTCCCAGGTCATGTGGAAATGGTTGGCTGGCGGATATTGCTTATATTCGACCATACTCGCATATTTCGGCACGACAAACGTATGCGGCCACGTGGGCGTAGTCAGATTGCACATTGCTTTACCGAGTTCTGTTGGCACCTCGGTAGTGTGTGCCTCGTCCCAAATCATGCTGAATAATCCGCAGGCACTGCTGTAAGCACAGCGGGCTGCAATGCCGTCGATACCACCCGGTGTCATGAACGTCACGGAGTTGCCGCCGCCGGGGAAATAGCCGGGATCGGCCAGAGGCATTCCAACGCCGTCCATAATCTTTTTGACGGAGGCTCCGGGTTTTTGCGCCCAATCAAATGCTGCACTACCTGAGTTGTCGCCGTCAACGAGCCCCTTGTTGTACCAGTCGGTCTTTTTATCCAGTGATTTGATGCCGATTTTCTTTGCCAGCTCCCTGATCTCCCATGCCTCCCAGACTTTTCTAAAGTCCATGAACAAAGGCGGATTTCCGCCTGAAAGATATGTCATAAACAACATCGTCAACAATCCCTGAACGTCGGCTTCTGTCGCATACGGCAGGGGGGCTTTGGGGCCATTGTGGTCGAATGTCGAGTTGAACAGGCTCTCCATCACGTCGGCCACAGGCAGCGGAATACCTCGTAAGTCGCTGCCCCATTCCAACTGGCTCATGAATCCGCCGCCAACGGCATTTAAATCAGCTATCAGATCGCGCACGATAAGGTACATCCCCAGAGACTGATTGAATCTTTCGCTATCGGCTTCGTCACGAAGTTCCAGACGTTTACCAATGTGTTTGTCAATCCAGCTTCGCAAGTCCTTAAGTTCCTTATCCTTATATGCTTTCTTGATCAGCATGTCTGCAAGGAGTTTCATATCCAAGCGAGTGATTTCCAGGCCGAATGTATTTCTCGTTGGGATAATATGTGCCAGAGCGGTTTCCATCCCCATCGAATCGTGGCCGAGAATCGCAACTCTGCGGCCTCGCAGAGCGACGGTCGTAACTGCCGCATAACACCAATCGACGAGATTCTTCGCCGTCTGGTCGGTCATCTTCGGATTCAATCCGGTATCCGGCCATGTACCAACGTTCAGTGCTGCCATTCGCCCGTATTGGGCAAGAGCGCCGTTTAGAGCGTGGGCATAAACAACGCCGGGTTTCGGGCCGCTGTTGCCGCACGTTATATTTATTGGAGTGTTAGGTGGAAATTGTTGGAGAAGAGAAATAGCCGTAAGCTGAGGAAATGCCCACGTATCCGGCACGCAAACTAAAATATCGACACCGGCCTTGCGAAACTGCTGAGCGACAATGTCGGCCTGAGCTTCGCCATCAACCAATATGGTTGAGTAGACAACCGGCACCGGCGTCTTGTCCGGCAGAACAACCGAGCCGCTGATAGTATCAGCCGCCATCTTCGCAATATTCTGACAGCGTATCCGGCTAGCCTTATCGATACGAGGATCGCTCGTGGCAAATACTCCAATCATCGGATTCTTAGGCGTTGCCTTGCTTATGTTCGGCAAATTTTTCGCTTCAACTCTCTGTGCCATTTTTATCGCTCCTTCTCACCTTCTATAAAATCATCACTTAGTATTAAAGTCCAAATGTAGAAGTATCTTCAAGCTGTTTTCTTACGAAATCGAGGAACTTTGCGGCGTAGGCGCCATTGGCGATTTTGTGGTCCACGGACAAGGTCATGTTCATCAGCTTGCGGACCAGAATGTTGCCGTTGTTGGGCGCGCAGGTGTCGGTTATTTGGCCGATGCCTAATATGCTGCACTGACCGGGCACGACAATCGGGATGAAATTGTCGATCCCGAACGCGCCGAGGTTGCTGACGGTAATGCAGCCGCCTTCGACATCTGTCGGGGCCAATTTATTGCTGCGTGCTCTCTCGACAAGGGCCTGGCTGTCAATTGCAATCTGGCGAACATCCTTTTTATTTACGTCCTTGACAATTGGTGCGACCAGGCCGTCCGGCACGGATATAGCAAGGCCGATGCCGATAGACTCTGCCAGCTTGATTTGGTCGCCGGCAAGCTGGCCGGTCATAATCGGATATTTTTCCAGCCCTGTAGCAATCGCCTTCAGGATAAAGTCGTTGTAAGAGAGCTTCACATTACCGGTTTCGTTCAGCTTTGTTCGCAGCTCAACAAGATTGGTGACATCCGCTTTTACAGTCAGATAGAAACAGGGGATTTCCTGCTTGGATTTTAGCATTTTTTCAGCGGTGATTCTCTGCAACCGGTTGAGTGGTATGGTTTGACCCGCTTTGGCTTCAGCGGCAGGGGCTGCCGGAGCGGCGGGCTTGGATGGTTTTGCAGCGGCAGCATTTTGGATATCCTGCTCGGTAATCTTGCCTGCCGGGCCGGTACCGGCCACTTTCGCCAAATCCACGCCAAGATCCGCAGCAAGTTTCTTCACTCTCGGTGAGGCCATGATTCTTCCTGCCGGCTTTGCCGGTTCAGGCTCGGACTTGGCTGGTTCTGCGACAGGGGGGGCTTCGGCAGCAGGTGCAACTTCAGCCGGTGCGGGAGCAGCACCGGTTAGTGAATCTACGAAGCTCTGCGGCACGTCTTCATCCTTGGCACCAAGAACCAAAACCGGCGCCCCAACGGGCAGTGTCTCATCGACCTTTGCAAGAATGTGCTTAACGAAACCGTCGGCGGGTGATTCCATCTCAAGGGTAGCCTTGTCCGTCTCTATCTCGAAAATTACATCGCCCTTTTTGACCTCATCACCGACTTTGATAAGGCAGTTGACAACAGTTCCCTCTTCCATTGTCTGCCCGAGCTGCGGTAATCTTACCTCTTTTGCCATTTGTAAAATCCTCATTTACATTTTATTAATCGTAAGGTGTGCAACTCGTTGCACATGCGGGTGTTCCGCGTGGGCAAAACGGATTTTACCCACCCAAATTTTTTAGTTGCCAACTATTTTCTTGACCGCTTCTACAATGCTCTCCACGCTTGGGATGCTCGCATTTTCCAGCGGCTCGCTCATCGGCGGCGGCACATCGGCTGCCGCAAGGTTCACCGGGGCCGCGTCGAGATAATCGAAGCCGCGCGAGCCGTCGCTGAATTCGTATTCCATGAATCGTCCGGATATTTCCCTGCCGGCACCACAAGTACAAAAACCTTCGCTGACCGTTATCAGCCTTCCTGTCTTGCGGACTGACTCAGCCACCGTATCGATATCCATCGGCTTGAGCGTTCGCAGGTCGATGACCTCGGCATCAATGCCGTGCTGCTCAGCGAGGATTTTGGCGGCCTGCAATGACCACATTGCCATCCTGCTGTAGCTGACGATGGTCGCATCGGTGCCGGGCCTTTTGATATCCGCCACTCCCAGCGGGATAATGTAATCGTCATCAGGAACCGCGCCTAACTGGCCGTATGTTGCTTTATGCTCGATATAGACAACCGGATTGTCGCTTCGAATAGCGGCTTTAAGCAGGCCCTTCGCATCGTAAGGCGTCGAGGGCATTACGACATAAAGTCCCGGTGCGTGCATGAGCCATGCTTCGAGTGATTCGGAATGATGGGCGGCGATACATCTGCCGACTCCGCCTTCAGTGCGCAAAACCATCGGCACTTTTGCCTTGCCGCCGAACATGTAGCGGTTATAAGCACCGACGTGGACGAGCTGGTCCATCGCGATAGTCACAAAATCGACGTACATAATCTCCGCAACCGGTCTCATACCGCGAAGCGCCGCTCCGACGGCGGCTCCGGCAATGGCCGCTTCTGAGATCGCCGTATCGATAACTCGTTCGGTGCCGAATTCGGCCAGCAGTCCGCGAGTCGCCTGGTATGCTCCGCCATAGAGGCCTACGTCTTCGCCCATGACAATGACATTCTTGTCTCGTCGAAGCTCATCAGCCTGAGCGGCCGAGACTGCCTGGCCAATGGTCATAATATCCATGCCGAACTTCGACTTGATCTGACTTCTGGCCTGTTCGGCGGCCTCTTTTTTTGTTTTAGCGGTTGATGAGGCAACCGCTGCCTCGAATGCAGCCGTTGCTTCGGCGACTTTTGCCGCAGTTGTCTTGTCGGAAGCGACTAAATCAGCCGGGTATGTCTCATCGACATAGACATCCTTTGTTAAGTCCGCTGTATTCGGCCAAGGGCTGTTCAGGCCGAACTGTGTTGCAGCTTCGATAGTTTCAAAGGCCTTGTTCTTTATTTTATCAAGTTCCTCCTGTGTGCAGAGCTTCTCGGCAAGGAGTTTCTTGCTCAGGACGGTAATCGGGTCTCGCTCATGCCAGGCCTTTTCCTCGGCTTTGGTTCGATAGGCGCGGGGGTCACTCCGGCTGTGCCCGTACCAGCGGTAAGTCTTGGCTTCTATGATTGTCATCTGGGTATCTTTTCTTGCGCATTGGACAACCTCACGAACTGCAAGAAAGACAGCAACAACATCCTGGCCGTCCATGATCTTTGCCGGAACGTCATAAGCTGCCGCTCTTTGGGCTATGTCCTCGATATTACTTGCCCGCACCGCGCCATCTACTTCGCTGCCGGAGAACGGTACGCTCATTCCGTAAAGGTTGTTCTCGATAATTACCACGAGCGGCACGGCTAATGTCGATGCCATATTCATGGCTTCGTGAAAGCTGCCGGTATTGCAAGCGCCATCGCCGAAGAAAGACAGGGCGACTTTACCGGTCTTTTTGTATTTCTCGGCTAATGCCGCTCCGACCGCTGGAGCCTGATTGCCGCCGACGATGCCGGTTGAGCCGAGATTATTGCATTTATCGACGTCGGCGATGTGCATCGAGCCGCCTCTGCCCTTGCAGTAACCGGTTTCTTTACCCATCAGCTCGGCCATCATCTGGTTCCAGTGGTTTTGACGCTGCTCTTCGTTGTCGGCGTATTTGTTGCCGATAGCACCGCAGTGGCCGTGACCGCGGTGGGTCGAGCCGATTACATCCCCACGCTCGATCGCAGCGATTGCGCCCACGGCGACCGCTTCTTCGCCGGCGTAAAGGTGCGATGCACCTTTTATAATATTCTGACCTAAAAGGTCAAAAACCTTCTCCTCGAAAAAACGAATCTCATAAATCGTTCGAAGCCAGTCGGTTACATCCTCAAGACCAACAATCCCGTCTTTAATCAGGTCTTTGACCTTCGGGACCGGCTTCTTTCGAGCGTCCTCAATACCAAAACCCATTCTCTAAATCTCCTGAAAAATCCACTTTTAAGAGTAAAAAACAACGAAACACCCTATTAACAGCATTAAAAAACGGCATTATAGCACATTACGTCTTGAAAAAGCAATAGCAGGATTCCAATTTTGCTTCTTTTTTGCGAAACCGGCTGTTTCAGAGCATGCATTTTGCTTGAAGAGCAGGTCGAGTGTGCTTAGAATCATACCGTCATTAAGAATCTTAAACCTGACGCCGTGATGGATGGAGTAATGAAATGAAGTCAAAGATCCTGTGTTATTTATTTTTTATCTTCTGCTTGGTTATGACCTCGGTATCGATTTCGGCTGGCGAGAATCCGCGAAAAGGGCCATCTGTGGATTTCAGTCATGGCCGGCTTAAAGTATCGGACAACAAGCGATTTATAGTCCACGAGGACGGCGCGCCTTTCTTTTATCTCGGCGATACGGCCTGGGAGTTTTTTCACCGGCTCAATCGCGAGGAAGCTCAAAAGTATCTCGAAATCCGAAGAAAGCAGGGCTTCAC
>JAFGPJ010000246.1 GCA_016936275.1 Sedimentisphaerales bacterium | reverse complement strand
CGAATGCGTTACTCCCTGCACGAAGGAGATTTGCTCAATACACTCGAATTGTCACGACAATTGGGCGAATGCCCTGACGATATCGTAATCTTCGGCATCGAGCCAAAGGAAATAGCCCAGGGTGAAGGACTGACAAGCGAGCTTCAAGACAATATCCGGCAATACGTCCAGACCATTCTAAAAGAGATAGACATCTCAATTTAGCTCACATTACGGAAGGGTGGCAGCCTCAAGCGAAGCTTGGGGATGGCTTCTCCTGTGTTTACCATTCCCAAAGCCTACGGCTTTGAGGCTGCCACCCAACTGTTGGAATGACAATTTACAGAGTCAAGCTTGACAGTCCTCTACGGCAAAAACTTCTTCGGCGACGAAAGCTTCTCGGGTAAATAATGCTCAATCACATAGTTAAGGTTATGTACCGCGAAGGCCTGCTGCTCCGCCCTGACTCCCATTTCGAGCAACTGCTTAATCGAATCCTGCCACGGCTTGTAATGCTTCACGAATGGATCGTTCTTAAGAGCATCTTTGGCCCTTTTGATATCGACGTCTTTAAGCGGGTGCGTGGGCAGCTTGTAATCGACGATGTCCTGCGGTGTAACTCCGAGAAACGTTGCTTTCGGCACGCAGAAGTAGCGGTTGATGTGGGCAGCGTTGCCCGAGCCGACCTTCAGCGTGCGGTAAATATTGAACATTCCGTACGGATCGCAGTCCACGAAGGCATAGACCGGCAGCTTTAACTCGTCGGAGAGCCGCCTGATAAAACGCCGGCATGCGCGCGTCGGCACGCCGCCCATGGAAACGAGGATGCAATTGGCCTTGCGCCAGTAGTTGTGCTTGACGAGGCGCTGGAACATGCCCGCGGTCTCGATGGCCAGCACGAATTTGGCTTTCGTTTCAAACTTCAAATGCTCTACCGAAATCGGAATCGAATATGCGCCCGAGCCGAATTTCGTACAGTCGATTTCCAGCTTTTTTTTAGTGTCCGAATCCCGGTCGATTACGATGAGCTTGCCTGCGATCTCGCCGCCCTTCTCTTCCGGGATGAAACCAAGCTGCTCGCGGTTGACCTGGAACAGCGATTCGATGTCGTCTATGACCGTGTCCGATTCAGGCTGCTCGTCGAAGCGCGCATCATCCCAGTTCTTGGAGACGTAGTACGCCTCTCGCTTGGTCATAATTTCGTCGTCTTCGACTAAGGTCTTGGCCTGGGACATCATACGCAGGGTCTGGGCGAAAGTTTTGACCGTTCCGACCGTGAGCGTTCGTACCTTCTTTTTGCCCTTGAGCTGGAAAAAACCCTGCTTCGGATGGTAGTTCACGTTGCTCAAACTTCTCAGGGGAAAGGCCAATGTGGGTTTGGACTTTTGCTGAATTTTAGTGCAGACCGATTCGGCGGTGTCTTTAATTTGCGTGGCGAGCTTGCTCATGAACGGCTCCTTTCAAGGACATCAGTCAATTGCTTTACCAATGTTGTCTCCTGTCGCTCGGTCAGCTCCAGCATTTCCCTCAACGCAATGGCGATGTGCGGAATGTACTGCTGGATGTAATCTTTCTTGCGTTGTGATTCAGCCGCTTTGCGCCGGCGACGTACGAAGACCGACAGCCGCCTGCCGCATTCCTGCAGGGCAAGCCGGACTTCTTTAATAATTTCAGGATAATGTGCCACGGCCTCCTTGCTCTCCGATGTAAAGGGAACCCATACTGAGGCCATGTGGACAACAATAACAAGCGGCCCTGAAGGCAGCGCGCCGGCCGATTGCGAAAGAGCATAATTACGCCATGCCGTGTTGAGCACCGATTTTGTCATGGCACAGGCCGACTGCTGGTAGAGCAGCGGCACGCGATTGGCGTATCGCAGCACCCGGGCGAGCCCTTCGGCAGACAGAGAACCGCCGTATGCAAGTCCCGCTTCTATTTGGAAGGGATTACCGCGGTATACTGAAGGTGGCCGGGTGACCGATGTGTAGAAATCCGCCTCAATCTGTTTCTTTAAGCCGGCAAGGATCAATTCCTCGCCGATGGGACTCAGACAGTCCGTGCGCGGATTCATGATTTTGGTTTGATTTATCGCCTTAAACAGATTGTCGGCCTCCTGCCGGGCGATGCGCGTCGGACGGGCCCGCTCGAACAGCTTCGCTTTATCGCAAATCGCCTTGGCGACACTGCTGCTTACTCGTGAGAACTCGGAATGAAGAAATGACTGAAGCGTTCGGGCATTTGTGTCATGGAGCATCTTGATAAGAACGCCTAATTCCACGCCGTACGGATGCGGTTTGATCTCTTTGGGTTGAACGGGTAATTCATTCGACGCCCTCTTGTACTTTTTTGTTTCGCCTTCCGGCGTGACGAACTGGAGCAAAACGTGAGGATTCGCGATGGCGGTCTGTTCGAGATATTCTTCCACCGACTGGCGCCCCTTTTGATACTTGGCCTCCAGCTCTATCTCGACTTTTGTGCCCCTTTCGACGGGCCATTCGATGGTCTCATCCACAATGATGCGAGGTTCGTTCCTCTTGGTATCTATCTCGAGTTGGTAATAATGTGCCGGTTTGTTGTGCGAAGTTTTCGACGTAATGGATATGGGTTTGCCCGTGGTGAGCTGGCCGTACATGCCGGCCGCCGATATTCCGATGCCCTGCTGGCCGCGGGACATCTTGAGCCGGTGAAACTTCGAGCCGTAAAGTAATTTTGCGAAAATCTTCGGTATCTGCTTTTTAAGTATGCCCGGCCCGTTGTCTTCTATCGTTACCCGAAACCGGTCCTCCTCTTGATTAGGTGCTATGATTACCTTCACGTCTGGCAGGATTCCGGCTTCCTCGCACGCATCCAGGGAGTTATCGACCCCCTCCTTGATAGTTGTCAGCAGCGCCTTGCGAGGATTGTCGAAGCCGAGAAGGTGGCGGTTCTTGGTAAAGAATTCCGCGACCGAGATTTCTCGCTGCCGGCTTGCCATCTCTTCGGCGGTGGAATGTCTGGGGACATTTTTTTCTTCGACCTTGCCCGGTACGGACTCCGGGGCCTCATCAGCCTTCTTGTCGGCTGCTTTCTTTGGTTTAGGTTTGGTCTTTTTCGTTACGGTCTTCTTTGTCTTCTTCTTTTTTACTTTCTTGACAGCTTTGGCTTTCAATTTTGCCAGCTTCTTCCCTGGTTTCCCCATAGGCTCAGCTCCTTCGTCATACGTTGTGATCGGTCCGGACAGCTTTGCAGCATACCGTACATCTGACATGTGCAAACTATCCGATTTATGCGATTCAAGAAGATAACAAATATCACCGTCTTCGTCAAGTTGGGAGCTTGAAAGTAATAATAGATATGTTATTTTAATGGTCAAAGAAGTTCGGAAGAATACTGAATGGTGTTTATTAAGGTATGTCCCAGTGAGTATGAACAGAGTGAATTTCATTACTTTGCCCTGCCTTGTCATATTATTGCCCTGTCAGGTGATTCTGTATAGCCAGGCTCTTGCAGAAAACAACTCTGGAACGAACAATCTTCCGGGGGAAATTGCCCGGTTTTTTAGACCACCTGTGGAATTTGCCGACGATTTTGGGAAATATTCGTCTCCTTTAAAATTCTACGATGGATCTGCCGTGAATACAAAGGCCGACTGGGACAGACGCAGAGAGGAGATAATGAGCACATGGCACGGAATTATGGGGCAGTGTCCGCCACTGATTGAAAAGCCCCAAATTGAGTACATGACGAAGGAACACCGCGATAACTTTACCCGGCACAAAGTGCGTCTCGAGATAGCGCCCCGGCAGCAGATGGTGGATGGCTATTTGCTTGTTCCCGATGGTAATGGATTATTCCCCGCGGTGCTGGTCGTTTACTATGACGCTGAAACTGCAGTGGGCCTGGGTAAGGAGATGCGCGACTTCGGTCAACAACTGACGAAACGCCGCTTTGTTGTGTTGTCGATAGGAACACCCGAGTTCTGCAGTTTAAAACCTCCGTACAAACCCTTGTACGAATCAGGGCCAGATGAGATTCCGCTCCAGCCGCTTTCTGCGTTGGCCTATGTAGCGGCCAACTGCCATACTGCATTATCGAGATTATCTGAGGTTGATCCGAACCGCATTGGAGTCATCGGCCATTCATACGGTGGGAAATGGGCGATGTTCGCATCGTGTCTCTATGAGAAGTTTGCCTGTTCCGTCTGGTCTGATCCGGGTATTGTCTTTGACGAGAGCCGTGCCAATGTGAACTACTGGGAGCCGTGGTATTTGGGATATGATCCCAGGCGGCAACGTCAAAGCGGTATCCCGAGCACAGATAATCCTCGCACCGGTGCCTACGAGAAGTTGTTTATGGAAGGACATGACCTGCATGAATTGCATGCCCTGATGGCCCCAAGGCCGTTCTTAGTCTCCGGTGGTTCGGAAGATACGTCTGAGCGATGGAAAGCTCTTAATCATACAATCACTGTCAACAGGCTCCTGAAGTACGAAAATAGAGTTGCCATGACCAACCGCAAGGGTCATTCTCCAACTATAGAATCGAACGAGCAAATGTACCTTTTCCTTGAACACTTTCTTCATCACGGTAATAGCACAAAACAAATGCCATGAGAAAGGAAAACGAATCCTTTACGCTTATAGCAGAAAATCCTGGAATTTCTATTACTTCAACCGGACCAAAAATAAATCCCAATTCCCGTTTTTCTCCGAGCAAAACAGGACTGATGAACCATCCGGGGAAAAAGACGGATGTGGATGCACGGTAGCTCCGGCGGGCCGATGCCCCTGAGTTAGCAACCTGTCAGTGCCGGTCTCGCCGTTTATCATGTAGATTTCTCCGTCAAAGGTATCTCCGACAGCCCATTTTCCATCAGGACTTCCACCTGTATGCCAATATTTTCTCTGGTTAAGAATATGCAATGATTTGTCTTTTATGGAGACATAAGCGATTCCGTGTGGTTTCTTCAACATTTCCTCGTTTTTGGGCCAGATTGTAAAAAGTGCCTTGTTAGGTCCCCACCATACTTCATGTGTTACCCATTCGTCGTAAGTCTCTTTATAAAAGGGGCCATTTTCGCTCCCATCAGCTTTAGCAATCCACATTCGCTGCTGCGAGTCGCCGCCTGTTTCCCAGCAATACATAATCAATCCGCTTATCGATGGATGGGCCTGGCAATGACCAATCCGGAACTCGGTGTCAATAATTTTTGAATACTCTCCCGTATCGATATCCAGGGCCAGCAGGCCCCATGAGTCTTCGGTGTATTGTACTCCCATATATATGGCTTTTTCGCTGCTGTCTATGGAGATAGTTCCGCTGAGACTGGCGTTCTCGGGCAGATCGACTACTTTTTGGCGAAACTCATTCTTCTGTTTCTTCTCGTTACGGTTCAGAATCGAATCAATATCAAGATTCCATATTTTATTGTCGGATACGTAGTACATCCGATTTCTCTTTCTGCTCAGGCAGGCGTTGCCGGGTTGCGGGTCGTCTGTTAGTTGAACGATAGCCCCAGTTTTTACCGAGATGGCAAAATACTGATTCGTGCCGCTTCGGTCGGACATAAAGACAATGTTTTGTCCGTCCGCTGTCCAATTAGGGTGAGTTTGATAGATTTTATCGTCCTTCGCTGCCGAGGTTGTCAGCATCGTGATTTCCAGGCCGGTTGCAGCATCTATGTAGGTCATTTTTTCAGGAGGAAATTTTTTTGCTGCATAGTACATGCTTTGGAGTGGTTGGGAGCAATTGCCCTTAATGCTGATAGCTAAAATCAAGAAAGATAATCTCCAGATTGTCCGGTAATTTTTACTCATTTATTGCTCCTGTTAAGAGTATTTTATGCCTGATACGGATTCGTAAAGCTGGGCATAGGTGCAGGGCTTCAGTCCCAGCCGCTGGGCATGAGCAAAAGTCAGCTCAAGCATTTTCATGTCCGGATCGAATTTCTTCAGAGACCACGGATGCCAGATAAGCGAGACAAATGATTTGCCGGTTTCCGCCGCTTTGTCCAAAAAGACCCGGTTGACTTCGAATTCGTCCTTCGGAGTTTTGCAGAAACCGCCCTGAATTGCATCCGG
>JAFGPJ010000245.1 GCA_016936275.1 Sedimentisphaerales bacterium | reverse complement strand
TCGGAAAGAGAAATTGTTTTATGCCGCCATTGCCGGCCGTAATGGTGGCGAATCTTATTGAAAGCTATACCGTCCAGCCACGACCAGAACTGCTCGGTGCTCTTTAGTTTTTTGAATACCTTAAACATTTCCAGAATGCTCTCCTGTACAATGTCCTGCGTTAAATCTTCTCTTAAAGTCAGGCGGAGCACATATTCACGCAGATGCACTCTCGCCGTCTCAGCCAGGCGATTCAGACAATCAGCGTCGCCGAGCTGTGCCTTCCTGACTAATTCATCGTGCTCTTTATAATTATTCATTGACTGATGTTTCTATCTATTAAGTCCATCGAAACGGCAAAACTTGACGCTGTTTTTTAAATATTTTAACTTTTTTTTGCAGATTCTTTGCGAAATCAGGCCAAAATCCACGTAAGAACACATGTAAGGCGATTCTCACAGCAGAAATGTTGCCGATAATTTTGATTATTTTTGAACTTTTTTCAAAAATTTGAAAGAAAATTCAAAAAAAGTCGTCAAATTTTGGCCACTCATGAGACTTATATATGGTAGAATATTAATTGTTATTTGGTCGTTAGAAATAGAAACACAGTTAGATGGGCAACATTGGGATAGGCGGAAGAGACTAATACACGGCGAGATGTTGTGTTCAGGTGTATTAAGGAGATTGTCTGCACATGCTATAGCCGGTACGTTGGGAAGCAAGACAATGGGTCATCTCAAAGTAAAATTAGTAAATAATAAATCGAAAATAGTAAACCCAAAGGCCTTTACACTTATTGAATTACTTGTGGTAATTGCTATTATAGCATTATTAATGGCTATTCTGGTTCCTGTACTTCGCAGCGCACGAGAGAAAGGCCAGCGTATAGTCTGTATGAGCAATCTGAAACAGCTTACGCTTGCTTGGATCACCTATGCCGAAGAATACGATAGCAAAATTGTCTTCGGCAGCGCCTTTGCTTTTGGTTCATGGGATATACCCCCGAAAGGCTGGTTGGGCATGGCTTTTTTCTACCCTGAGAGCCGGATCGAGTTGATGGAGAATCCCGACAAAGGTGCACTATGGCCATATATAAAGGATATAGATTTCTTCCGCTGTCAAAAAGGTCTGGCCGGTCATGCAGCAACGTATGCTACTGTACCATCAGCAAACGGCGATACCGTGCCAGGAACGCATTTATCACGTTATGATCCACCATTGTTTAAGGGATTGAGTCCGTGGTCAATACCGAGCAAACGTATCGGTGGTACGGTGCTACGTCTGACCAGATTGACGGATATCATAAGTCCCGGCTCTGCCCAGAGAGCTGTCTTTATCGATTATGGCCAAACGCCTGATCCAAGTGATTTCAGAGTACATTATCTTTATCCTATATGGAGATGGTCCTGTCCACCTCAGATACGTCATGATGATGGTACTACGCTCTCTATGGCGGACGGACATGTAGAGTATTGGAAGTGGAAGGGGCGCGAAACTGTGGAAATGCCTCGAAAGCTGGTTCCTATGAGGGCTGGTCTGTTCAAGGAATCGCTGGATGGGGGCGACTACGAACCGAAGACCGAAGATGGAATCTACGACCTTCAGAGGCTTCAAAAGGCGACCTGGGGCAGGATTGGATATACATTGGAGGGTGGGCCGTAGCAGAGAAAATGCTGTGGCCGGCGGGACGTTGATTCGCCAAAGCGAGTCAGTGAGAAAAATTAGTTGAATTCTCGGCGCTGAAGGACTGCGCTCTCTAAAATGAAAGGAGTCTTAAAAATGCAATACATTTCTATTGTTCTGAGAAGCATCGTTATCATTATATTATCACCTTGCATTATATTCGGAGTACAAGGTTCAGAGAAAGCTGATTTAGCGGAGGATGCGCTTAAAGCTATTGAGAATTGCATGGCCCGCTCACCCGCCCAATGGCCCGTCGACATTTACAGGCGACTGGCAAAGGACAGGCCGGATGCCTTCCTGCCAGACCTGGCGAGGTCATTAGGGGTATTAGGGACCTGCCTGCATGCAGCTACTCAACTGCACGATGCTGTCGAGGCTTTCAGGGAAGGCGTGCAGATACTAAAGCCTGCGTTTTTGAAACTTCCCAGTGCATTTGCACAATTAATGGGGGCCTTATTGTCGGAATATATATCACACGCAAAGGAACTTGGTGAAACGACGGATATGGAAATGTTGGCGCCCATTATAGCCAAGTTTGAGGAAATCAAAGATAAGAAATGATTTTATAGAGCATGTTCATTTCGTATATGTTATCTCACATTTTATGTCGTATTAAGCATCCGGAATCCATTCACATTTTAGTACCTGTGGTGGTCGTGTCTTGGTATTGGAGGCGGAGCCGGGCGACCTCGTGGTGAACGTCGGGGTGCCGGCGGCATGGGCGCAGGCTTTGGGTTGGTTACGACTACTACCTGACGGCCGTGCGGACGGTGGTGCCTGTAGCCGACACAGCCGGCAAGGGACGTTATCAGGATTCCGATCATTATTGTAATTATTAGCCGTTTCATTTTCATGCTCCTTTCTTTCTCCCATCAGCGTTATCTTCGTCTCTACATATATAAGGCAGCAAAAGCGGCAAAAGTAACGGAGTTCCAGGCCCCGGACACGTTCGTAACGGCAATCATCAGCCTGCGAATCTCACGCCGGCCAATTCTTTTCAATGATGTTTAGCAGCATCGCCGTAAATCCTTGTGTGACATGGAATAAAAATAACTTTCAATTTTCCGGTTTTTACCTCCGGCTATCTTCGCCTTTGGTCACGCAACGGCCATTTTAGAATCGAATCTTCATTCGTGTGCCAAAAAGACTGGAATTTCAGGAACAGATGTGGTAAAATAGATTATAGAAAACTTGAAAACATTAAAAACAGTTGAAAACAGCAACTCCAGCACACGCCGGCCTGCGAGGATTAATATCCAGCAGCTCTGCACGCCGGGACGGACGGTATGAGGTTGGTTGGGGGTACTGATCACCATCGTCGGAGAAAGGAGCAAACGCTCAATGAAAAACCAGCAATGGCACCTTCGGTTTTTTTTTATTACGACCTGCTTTATCATCCTATCAATTTCACAGCACGGCATGGGACTTGTCGTTAGCGAAATAATGTATAATCCTACCGATCCGGGCGGAACGCTCGAGTTCATCGAACTATACAATAACCGGGCGGTTATCGAAGACCTGACCAATTGCGCATTCACGAACGGCATTCAATACGTCTTCGAGCCCGGCACGAAAATCGAGCCGAAAGGCTATCTTGTTGTGGCGCGCGATCCGGCCGCCCTGGAACAAGCGTATAATATCAGCGGCGTGGCGGGGCCTTTCTCGGGCCGGCTTGATAACGCAGGCGAGCGCATCGACCTGTCCAACGGAGGCGGCGGTATTGTCCTGACACTGCGATACGGCAACGAGCCGCCGTGGCCGGTTTCGCCGGATGGGACGGGACATTCGCTGATTCTCGCCAGGCTCGGCGGTGATCCCGACGAGGCAACGACGTGGGCGCCCAGTACGTTTATCGGCGGCACGCCGGGCGAACCTGATGAGACACAGGTGGTAGCTGAAGATCCGACACTGGTAACACTCGTGGATATAGGACATCCCGGCGTTTATTTCAAGGGCACACAGGAACCGTCGCCGGACGCCCAGGGACGACCCACAACACTATGGACGCAAATCGGATTCAACGACAACCCCGCAAGTACGCCCTGGATCGCAGGTCCGAGCGGATACGGATACAGCAATGACCCTGCCGAACTTCAGTACATCGGAACCCAGACAAACGACATGAGCGGACGGTACATATCCATTTACGCAAGACTGCCGTTTACGCTAACGCAGGAGCAGATCGATTCGTTCTCGCAGTTGCGAGCCCAGGTCCACTACGATGACGGTTTCGTGCTCTACCTTAACGGCGTACGCGTGGGTGATTCCGGCCTAATCTCAGGAAATCCGCCCGCACACGATGCCGGGGGCGGCACGGCATCAGATTTTTCGGCCGCCAGTATTGACCTGACCGGCAGCCTGGACCTGCTCGTTCCCGGCACAAATATCTTAGCTATGCAGGCCCATAACGCGTCTCTATCGGGCAGCTCTGACTGCATCGCGAGCCCAGAACTTCAGGCGGTTTTGGAACAAACAAGCGACGGCGGTGAAGATCCCCGCGCTCGCGTGGTCATCAACGAAGTACTGACCAATAGCAACGCAGCCCTGGGCTACGACTGGATAGAGCTTTATAATCCCGGCCCAACCGCAGTCGATCTAAGCAACGTTTATCTCAGCGACGATGAAACCGAACTGCTAAAATTCAAGATACCGAATGGAATCGCGCTGCAACCGGGTGACTTCTGGTCGGCGAGCGAAGGAACGGGACCGAATGAGTTCAGATTCGGATTGTCGGCATCGGGCGAAACGGTTTATGTTACGGCAGCATCCAACGACGCCGTGCCCATTCCATTACGGGTATTGGACGCAGTAAAATGCGTCGAAATGGAGCCGGAAGTAACATTCGGTCGGTATCCGGATGGATCAGATTCTTTCGCGTTCCTGTCTTCGGCAACGTTTGAGGGACCAAATGCTAAGCCGGCAATAAACGATATCGTTATTAATGAAATAATGTATCATCACGGCACGCGGGACGAACGATATGAATATGTCGAGCTTTATAATCGCGGTGCTGAGACGGTCTCACTTGCCGGATGGGAGTTTACCGATGGTATAAGCTACACTTTCAGTTCCGGCACAGAAATGACGCCGAATTCATATCTTGTGGTAGCAAAGGATCCGAACTTTATCGCCGGCGTGTATAGCAATCTGACTATCGGCATTAATCTGGTCGGGCCTTACACCGGCAGTCTCGACGATCACAGCGAGCGTATCAGGCTGTCGTATCCGTATAACGATGTGGACCTAATCACCGGTGACGTCGGGGTCTTGATTATTACGGCCGATGAAGTGACTTATTACGATGGAGGCCGCTGGCCGATCTGGGCCGACGGCCAGGGTGCAAGTCTTGAGCTGCGCGATCCCGACAGCGATAACGATACACCCGACGCCTGGGCCGACAGCGACGAGTCCGGCAAGACCGTATGGGAGCAGTTCTCGTTTACCATCAACAGCAATGATTCCAGATACAGACACGATCAAGTCTCAATCTTCGATCTTATTCTGCTCAATCGCGGCGAAATGCTTATTGATGATCTTGAGCTGATTATAAGCGGCACGAACCGCCTGAGTAACAGCGGCTTCGAGAGCGGTGAGTCCGGCTGGCGAATTCTCGGCAATCACGTTCGCTCATTTGCGACTACGGAAGACCGCCACTCCGGCACTCGATCACTTCATCTTATCGCGACAGGCCACGGCGACCCAGGGGCCAACCGCATCAACCAGTCAATTTCCAGTGTTACGGCAAGTACGGTAACATTCCGCGGCTGGGCAAGATGGCTTCGCGGATGCCGGTTCCTGCTTTTACGGACATCGCGAGAGCAATCGCCCGTTCAGCCGCCTCGACCCGCGAATTCCTTCGAGCTGACCATGCCCCTGAATCTGGGCACGCCGGGTATGCAAAACACTGCGTTCGTATCCAACCGGGGCCCCGATATTCTCGACGTAAAGCATGAGCCTGTTCTGCCGGCCGGTGGTGAGCCGATTGTCGTGACTGCCCGTGTTGTCGACAACGACGACCTGAATCAGGTCTTGCTTTACTATCGGTCAGAAGGTAGTTCGGGATTCTCATCTACTGAGATGGTCGACGACGGATCGGGTAACGACCTTATAGGCGGTGACAGTATCTTCACCGGCACGATTCCAGGCGCCCCCGGCGGCACGATGAGGGCTTTCTATATCGCGGCTTTAGATGGTTTTGCATTAACTCGATTCCCGACCCAACTGCAATCCTCGGCGGAAGTGCCTGAGCGAACCTGCCTGGTCCGCGTCGGTGATTCGCTGCTGCCCACACGATTTGCGACCTATCGAGTATGGATGTCCGATGACGTGGTCGACACGTTCCAATCGCGCCCCAATCTCTCGAACGAACTGATGGACTGCACGTTTGTCTATAATAACACCGAGGTCTTTTATAATTGTGGGATTCGTCACCGTGGCAGCCCATGGCTCCGCAGTGGTTCCAATCGCTCGCCATATCCCGCCGATGCTCATGGCTTCCGAATCGACTTCAACCCGGACCAGAAATTTCGCGGTCGAGAGGAAATCAATCTCGACGGCATGGAAGGCGGCAGCCGTGGCCCGCTCCAGGAACGCGCATCGTACTGGTTCTACAAGCAAATGGGGTTGCAGTTCTCGATGCAAGAATATGTGCGTTTAATCATGAATGGACGGACAGCAAACATCTATGAGGACGTTCAGAAAATCGACGGTGATTACATCGCGAAATGGTTCCCGGGTGACACGGATGGCTACATTCACAAGATCGACGACTATTTTGAGTATTCAGCCAATGGCACGGGATACTCGAACCTTGATGAAGGCTTGAAATACGACTCAAGCCATCCGTTGCTGAAGGAAACTTATCGCTGGGGATTCGAGAAGCGCTCGCATCGCGAGAATGACAACTGGG
>JAFGPJ010000244.1 GCA_016936275.1 Sedimentisphaerales bacterium | reverse complement strand
GGTTTCGATGATCCGCCAAGACTTGCCGAGAATGCTAAAACGGAAAACGAAGCATTAAATCATTATCGTCGGGTTCGAGACGAAATCAAAGATTTTGTCGAAACGCTGCCGGAAATTCTATTGAAGGACAATGGAAATGTTCGATGAGAAAATAAAAGAACTAATCGCCATCGGAGCTTCCATATCCGCGAATTGCCATCCCTGCATCAAGTACCACACGGCAAAAGCCTGTGAAATGAAAATAGACGAAGCTGAAATCAAACAGGCGATAGAAGTAGGCAAAATGGTCCGAAAAGGCGCCGCCAACCAAATGGATAAGCTGCTCGAAGAAATATCAGAATAATATTCGAGGAATAAATAATGTCAGAATCAAATGAAAAAATCAGAGAGACCGTCCGGCAGGAATATACGAAAATCGCACAAGGCGGCTCAGGCTGCTGCGGCGCATCGTCGCCGGACAAGCTCGCCGAAGGAATCGGTTATACGGGCCAGGACCTTGAGGTCCTGCCGGAAGGCGCGAACATGGGGCTTTCATGCGGCAATCCGACCGCTATCGCAGACCTCAAGCCGGGGCAGGTCGTGCTGGACCTCGGCAGCGGAGGAGGATTCGATGTCTTTGTCGCAGCGAAACAACTCGGCAGCAGCGGCAGGGCCATCGGTGTCGATATGACCGCCGAAATGGTCGCTAAAGCCAGGGCAGGCATTCCAAAATTCACCGAGAAGACAGGACTTTCCAACGCCGAGTTTCGCCTCGGCGAAATCGAGCATCTTCCTGTCGCGGACGGCAGTGTTGACGTGGTCATCTCGAACTGTGTAATCAATTTGTCGCCGGACAAGCAGCAGGTCTGGCAGGAGATTGCCCGCGTGCTCAAACCGGGCGGCAAGGCGTGCATTTCCGACCTTGCACTGAAAAAGCCCATTCCCGAAAGCATCTTAAAGTCTGTCGCGGCGTTAGTCGGCTGCATCGCCGGGGCGGTCCTTTTAGACCGGACAAAAGAGATGATCAATAACGCCGGCCTGAAAATCGGCAACATCACGGAAAAAGCAGCTAATATCGAATTGATGCTGGATTGCCAGGACCCACTATATGCACAGGTTAAAGCTTGCCTGCCGGAAGGTACAAAAGTCGAAGACTATGTCGTGAGCGTTGATATAACGGCGATTAAGGAATAAGTATGACAAATGATAACCCAGTTCAAAATCAGGGCAAAGGCCTGAATATATTCGAAAAGTATCTGACGCTCTGGGTAGCATTATGCATTGCAGGCGGAATTGTGCTGGGCAAATTGGCGCCGGGCGTTGCCACTTATCTCGACGGTCTTGCGATTTACGTGAACAAAGCGCCGGTTGTGTCCATCCCGATTGCAGTATGCCTGTTCTTTATGATGTATCCTATTATGGTGAAGATTGATTTCGCCGAGGTGCTCAAAGCAGGCAAAAGCATCAAGCCGGTAGGCTTGACTTTATTTGTAAACTGGGCCATCAAGCCGTTCACGATGTACGTGATATCGCTGCTGTTTCTCGGGACTTTATTTTACGGCTTCATCGGCCCGGATGCGGTTGACCTGGTAAAAATGCCGTTCGGCCTGGATCTGCCCGTCGGCGCTACATATGGTGCCGGGACGGTTATCGAAGCCGGAGGCATCAAGATGCTCCAGGTCCCGCTCTGGAGAAGCTACCTGGCCGGCTGCATCCTTCTCGGTATCGCCCCATGCACGGCGATGGTTCTTGTCTGGGGCTATCTCGCCAAAGGCAACGATGGGCACACGCTGGTTATGGTGGCGATTAACTCTCTTACGATGCTGTTTCTTTACGGGCCGCTCGGCGGCTTTTTACTCGGCGTCGGCAGGCTGCCGGTCCCGTGGCAGGCGCTCCTGCTGTCGATTGCTATCTACGTCGCCCTGCCGTTAGTGGCGGGATATTTCTCGCGAAAGTGGATAATAGCAACAAAAGGACAAATCTGGTTCAAAGAAAAATTCCTGCACATTCTAACACCTGTTACGATTATCGCATTGCTCGTAACATTGGTTCTGCTGTTTTCGTTCAAGGGCGAAGTGATTCTCTCGAATCCGTTGACCATACTCTGGATTGCAATTCCCTTGTTTATCCAGACCAACCTGATATTTTGGATTGGTTATCTGCTATCCAGGCCCCTTAAGCTGAGTTACGAGGATGCCGCACCGTCGGCAATGATTGGGGCCTCGAATCACTTCGAAGTAGCAATCGCTACGGCAACGATGCTGTTCGGCCTGTCCTCGGGCGCCGCTCTGGCGACGGTCGTCGGCGTGTTGATTGAGGTGCCGGTGATGCTGATGCTCGTGCGAATATGCCTGAAAACTCAAAACTGGTTTCGACAACCTGCTCTCGAAGCGGCTAAAATACAATAAAAGCTGGAAAGAACGTTCTTCTGGATGTAACCTTTTCTATCGAGCAGCCACTATTCTTATAAGTGGTGAAAAATGAAAAAGATTCAAATGCCCGGAACAGGGTGTCCGAAACGTTAATCTGGTTCGTAAGCCCAATAAATTAGCTAATATGTCAAGCACAAGAATAATTCTTATAAGTGTTATAATGTTGATACTGTCCGGCTGTGCCACAACTGAGCAGACAGACTCACATCGGCCTGTTCCTGAGCAAGCAGCTATAATAAACGAAGAAAAACCAGATGCACGCCAAGCAGCCGCTATACAGGGACCGATTGATTTGGATCGAGCGATCGACATTGCTCTGAGCAACAATCCTGGTATTGCAGCAGCGGGTTTTGATGCTATGGCTGCACAGGCTGAGCTTGACTTTGCAAAAGCAGAGCGGCTGCCAATTTTCGGAATAGCGGGTGGATATGCGCACCACCTCGATGAGCAGAGACTGTTGCCGGTACGACAGCCGGGCGATCCTGCCATCCTGAGCCGGGATATTGTTTCAGGCGACCTTGTGCTCACTTTACCACTGTTCACAGGCGGGCAACTGGTCAACCAGGTTAAGGCCGCCGAACTGCTGCAGAAAACAGCCGACCACCTCCTGGCCCGCAGCCGAGAGGAGCTGGTTTTCAACGTCTCCAGCATGTTTTTCAGTATTCTCTCTCAGCAGCGCATAATCGAATCTCTCGAGTTCTCACATAAAGTGCTCTGGGAACATATTAATCGCATCGAATCGCTTATTGATGCACAAAAGGCAGCCGAGGTAGACAGATTACGCACAAAGGTTCGGCTGGCGGACATTGAGCAGCAGTTAGTGCGAGAGAAAAATGTATTTGCCATCCAGCACCGCGCATGGGTGAACCTGCTTGGTCTGGAGAATCCTGACGAATCGCTCCTTCCGCACGGTGAGCTGGCATCCGGCAATGAGAATAAAATTACAGATTTAGAGTCGGCCTTAGAATCGGCATGGGAAAATCGTGACGATTACCTGGCCGCTCGGTCAGCCCTTGAGGCGCAAGCCCGGCGGGTAGATGTCGCCCGGGCCGGAAATTGGCCGAACATCTATCTCCAGGGCTCTTACGGCCAAAGATGGGCAGTTGGTCCTACTTTCGGGCAGGGCGATGAAACCGATGACATCGGTCGGATCGGCATTACGGCTGCAATTCCCATCTACGAAGGCGGACGAGTGGACGCAAAAGTAGCACAACAGCATGCAAAACTTGCCGCTGCAAGGGAAAGGCTCCGCAAACTCGAACTCCAGATTCGTCTTGACGTCGAGACTGCCTTGCTGAACATCCGATCTTCACAGGAGCGTATCGAAGCCGTACAGAAAGCAGTAGAACAGGCTGATGAATCTTTACGAATCGAACGAGAAAAATATGATTTGGGCAAGGGCGCAATTGTTGACGTTCTTGATGCACAGGCCGCCCTGCTGGAGTCGCAGACGAATTATTACAGAGCTTTGGCGGATTATAATGTGGCGGTTGCACAATCACACCTTGCGATTGGAGAAAAAATGTGAAAAAAATATTATCTGTTATGGCCATAATTATAACGGCAACTGTTGTTTTCTCAGGTTGCAGGAAAACAAAACCGGAACAATCCGCCGGCATTGGTTCACAGAAAGTACCCATAGTTATGGCTGCTGAGGCAATAGAAGGAAGCATATCGAAAACACTTGAGCTTTCCGGATCGGTTACGGCGACAAAAGTTGCAAGGATGGG
>JAFGPJ010000025.1 GCA_016936275.1 Sedimentisphaerales bacterium | reverse complement strand
CTACGGAGGGAGGCATAGGCCCTGCGTTTTCGAATTCAATTAGTTGTTTTGCGGTTGGCGGATGGACATTGTCGCCACATCCGGTTAAAAAAACTGAAATTGAAAATGCCGGAATCAGAATCAAAAGCATCTGAATGTTCGACTTACGGTCAACGAATGATTCATTTTTTGGCGAGTTCACTTTAGTACCTCCTCAGGATTATGTGCAGAATACTGCGATTCCTGCAGATCGCCACAATCGCAACATTATCAGTAATCAATGCTCCCTTCCCGGGAAGAGAACGACGATTATATCAAGCCTAATTGTTCCCTGTGCTTGAAACGAGATATCTGCACTGTTTCTTGTTGGAAATTATTGCTATAACGATAAAAACACCACTCCAAATCCAGCTCCATAATTGTACATCCTTTTGTACAAGATGGAACTTAACCACACTAATACGCAACACTTAAAATCACTAAAACGGCCTTATAAAATTCAGGATGATATCCTGTCTTAGCCTTGTCGTGATTTTTCTACTCTTTCTTCGTCGGAACTCATATATATTCTGTCAATAGTAATGTCGTGATCGGTTCAACTTTTTCGTTAAAGTGGAATGTTGCTGCAATTTTATGCTATATTCCGTAATCACCGGTCTGCAGACAAACCAGGTAGCTATTGACATGCGCTCCGTCGTCCTTTCTCCACAGGCTGCTTCCTGCAAGCCATTATTGCCCCCCTCTTTAACATCCTTACCAAGCTACACTCGTATGCTGTTAAAATAGCTTATGATTTCAGTTATCGCCCGATAACATCTCATTTTTAAAGCTCATAACAGCATAAACTCTAATTTTACTGATTATGACGAATGTAAGCACGAGAATCAATAACTTGACAAGCAGCTTTTCCGTTTTTTACTGCTTTGCCCATTTTCGCATCAAAAACAACGACTCTTTAACAAAAAACGGAAAAGCGTTTCTCACAGAAATACTGTGAAATAACAAAACAATCATGCCGGAACGGTGATTGTTGTTTTATTCGGAAGCAAAGTCCTCCCCCTGTGCAGCTAATATTTTTCTCGTCTGGTAGCAGTCTTTTGCGATTTGTTTGGAAAGGTCTTCGGGACTTTTGAATTTATGCTGGTTGCGGATACGCTGGACGAAATCCATGGTCATATAGCGCCCTATCAGGTCGCCGACATTTTCAATCAGCAGATGTGCTTCTATAAGTAGCGGAAAATCGTCGCCGTACGTCCTTGCCTGACCGATGCTGTAAACGGCGGGAATTTTTTCTTTGGACTTGACGGCCTCGTCCATGACCTGACCGATTTTGACATATCCGGCATAAACTCCCTCGGCGGGAATGACCTGCTTGGGCTTTTTCATATTCAGAGTGGGAAAGCCCAGTTTTATCCCGACGCCGCGTCCTTGAATAATCCTTTCACAAATTCGATAAGGCCGGCCTAAAGCGATAGCGGCGTCGGCCACGTGGCCGCCTTCGAGCATGTAACGAATCATCGTACTTGAAATCCTTACCGTTTGGCCCGTTGAGAGCTTAATTTTTTTTGCCCCGATTACACGTACTTCACAGTTGTTCTCAGCGATCGATTTCTTTAATGTATCTATGTTTCCGGCCCGTTCCGCACCGAAGTTAAAATCGTCGCCCTCGACAATCAGGTCCGGCTTGATATTCTCAACGAGAAACTGTTTTACAAAATCTTCAGGTGACAGCTCGAGTAATTTGTGGTTGGTTCTTAACACAATCAGCCTGTCTACGCCGTACTGTGCCAGCAGGTGTTTTTTAATGTCCAGGGGAGTCAAAACTCCCGGCGCCATTTCCGGATGCAGAATTGCAACCGGGTGCGGATCGAAAACCATCGCTATTAATTCCGTGTTATTCTGTTCGGCTGCCTTTCTTGCGACCGCCAAAATCTCCTGATGGCCGACGTGGACACCGTCAAAATTTCCGATGGTCAGCACGCAGCCCTTCGGGATCTGTTGAAACTGTGATATTGTCTGGATTATTTTCATTCAGTGCCGTTCGGCCTTTCGTAAGTCACTTCTTTTCTGTGTCGCCGCTCGAATCAATGCACCATAAATAGCATCGCGGTGCGCGGTATCTTCCATAGATTCCGGGTGCCACTGCACGAATAAACCGAAACCGCCTTCGATACGCTCGGCCGCTTCGATAACACCATCATCGGCGTAAGCTATGGCCTTTAGGTTCCAGCCGGGCTTATCGACCGCCTGGTGGTGATTTGAATAAACCATCGCTTCATTATTGTCAAGAAGATTAGCCAATAGACTGTCCGGCTCAATTCGTACGTGATGATACTTCTTACGGTGGTTCACCTCTGTTCCGACTTGCGAGGGAATGTCCTGGATGAGTGTGCCGCCCGAAACAACGTTAGTGAACTGCATACCGAGACAAACGCCGAGTATCGGCTTGCCGCTCGATAACCACGCTGGTATAAGCTGTCTTTCGAAATCATAGCGCTCTTGAGGCATTACCTTAACCGTTTCGTGTGGCTTCTGGCCGTATGCGTCCGGTGGAATATCATCGCCTCCGACAAGGACCAAACCATCCAGCTCCTCGATATATCGCTGCAAAATCTCTTCATTTGTTATGGTTGGCAGAATTACCGGCGCACCGCCGTTCTCGGCTACGGCCCTAACATAATCGAAGCCGACCACAGTCTTAGCCGGGCTGTTGGCTTCTTTTACCTGATAAACACTCGTAATGCCGATTAATGGCCGGGATGAATTGCTATTGCCTTGGCAGCCAACACATGCCGAAATTAGTGCGAAAGACAGCAACAGGAGGATCTTTTTCACTGATTGCTGTTGTTCGAATATAATATTATTCTGCATGAAAATGCCCCTAATTACCTGAAATCATCTCATAGAATGCTTAATCTACATATAACAGAGGAAATCTGCAATGCTTTTTGGTCTATGCAAATTGTAGTGGATTCCGGGCTTTATGGTTAAAAATGCTGTTTGAGCGAAAAATTTATTTAATAATATGCAACAAAGTTGCAGATTTTACGTATAGTGGCTATTATATTATGACATAGATAAAGTTTCATTAGATACGTTTTGGAGAAACACTAGTGCAAATACAAAAAAAATTAACAGTCATTCTTTCGGAGCTGAAAAATCACGCACCATTTACGCTTTTCGGAGCCTCCACCGGTTTGGTTTGTATGCTCTTGTTCAAGAATGTTGGGCCTGTTATCAATCATCGGCTTTTCCAGGTGTTTCATCCGGGTCACGTTATTCTCTCGGCCATCGTAACTGCTTCTCTATACAGGCTTTATGAAAGCAAGGCAAGTTTTATAAAAATTTTTCTCATAGGCTATTTTGGCGCGATAGGTATCGCTACGTTGAGCGACTGTATCCTTCCCTTTTTCGGCGAGAGCATCTTGGGAGTGGCTATCCCGGTACATGCGGACCTGCACGAGCATAATACGGTTGCCGGACACGACAATAAATTGCAGGAGGATGCACACGGCAATGAAGAGGATATACATTATGAGGATGGCTTGGAATCCGAAAAGAACGATAAGACACCCGGTATTAGGGCACGGCTTCATTTAGGATTTATTGAGGACTGGTATCTGGTCAATCCCGCAGCATTTCTGGGTATTCTCATTGCATATTTTCGGCCGCGAACAAGATTTCCACATGCCGGCCACGTTTTGATAAGTACCTGGGCTTCATCTTTCCACGTTCTAATGAATACGAATCGTGAATTAACGGCAGTAATGCTTTTTGGTGTTTTTGTGGTTTTGTTTATTGCCGTCTGGCTGCCCTGCTGTGTTAGCGATATTGTTTTTCCATTGTTATTTGTAGGTTCAGATAAAGATTTGTCAAATGTACTACACCACCATTGAGGGATAACAGGGCCGCGACTTAATGAAGCGGCACAGGAGTAAAAAATGATAGATTCAAATTTGGAAATGAAAGCCCGCAAAATGCTGAAGGCCGTGAAGCTTTACTGCACCAGCGGTAGAATCGATATCCTTGCTATTTTGATGAAGGCCGGCAAGCCGCTCAGTCAGGAGCAGATTGCCCGACGATCGGGGGAAAAACACTTCGACAAGGTCACAATCTATCGAACCCTCGAAAGTCTTCTGAAGGTCGGATTGGTGCACAAGGCATTTATGGACAAACGAGCATGGCATTTTGAATTGGCCCACAACTGCACCGAGCACCAGTGCCATCCTCACTTTACTTGTACTAACTGCGGCAACATACACTGTCTAATGGGAATGTCTCTGCCCATGGCTAAAAGCCCGTACAAGGGCTTCGTTATCAACCGCCAGCAGGTTTGGCTCGAAGGCCTCTGCCCGGCCTGTGCTTAAAAGAGCGCTGGAGTATTTGTGGAGAAATACAATTTGAGTCACTTGGACCGAAAAGCTGCTATTATTTGCACAACCATTTGCTTTGCAGGTGTGACTACAGGAGTCATATTGCAACTGCACCTGCTAAGCAATGAAAATCCTGAACAGCATGATTCAAAACACTGCTCAGTATGTCAGCAGTTGCTCATCGCGCCCGGCAAATTTGTTCTGGAGCCGGAACTTGCGCTCGAAACGGGAGGCCAAATCGAGCGATATGTCAACACGCATTCCACTATTTGTGTAAAACAATTTCACCATCAGCAACTCAATCCACGTCCACCTCCGGCAACTATTTAGGTGCTAAAACATATATTGACCTGCACTTTCAAACGTGGGAGATATTCTGTACTTTTTATGTCCCACACTTGGATGATAATTTCTCGTCGAACAAGCGTTATAAGGATTATAAAATGCCGAAAAGACTTGTTAAAGTGTTGGTGCCGCTCGCTCTGCTATTTTTTCATAATGTTGTGTTTGCACAGAATAAAGTCGAGGATGTAAATTCTGCTGAAGAACAAAACCAACAAGTGTTGAAACTGCAACGGCAAATCAATAAAATGCAGAAAAGGTACGATGCTGAAATACGTGATCTAAGAGCACAAATCAAGCGAGATGCCGCCATATCCACGGAGCAGGAAAAAAAGGCAGAGGTTCAATCGTTGCGGGATTTGGCTAAAACCGAAGCTGCAAAGGAAACTACCACTGAAAAGGAATCCGAAGAGCAAACCTTTACGTCGGGTGCTCTTGGCCTGCAGGCTTTGAATCCGGAAATAAGTGTTACCGGAGATTTGATTTTTTCGTACAGAGATGATAACGCGAGCGACGAGAACAGCGATTTTAGTTTTCGCAATCTCGGCGTCCATCTCGAATCATGGCTTGATCCCTATTCGAGATTTAAGAGTGCGGTGGAATTTCATGAAGAAGAAA
The DNA here is from genome assembly GCA_016936275.1 of Sedimentisphaerales bacterium. Lineage (GTDB taxonomy): Bacteria > Planctomycetota > Phycisphaerae > Sedimentisphaerales > Anaerobacaceae > JAFGPJ01. The sequence continues at coordinate 4,721 of JAFGPJ010000025.1, read as the reverse complement.
CCGAGTTCGGTGAGGGATATCTGACATTATATAATGTCGGTGAGGATTTGAATGTGACACTCGGTAAATTTCGTCAGCAGTTCGGCGTGGTCAATCGTTGGCACAAACACGGCCTGGAGCAGGTTGATTTTCCTCTTGCTCTTCGGAAAATTTTCGGAGAGGGTGGATTGAATCAAACCGGTTTGTCCCTGGATTGGATGATGCCCCCCGCCGGTGTTTCATCTCAGCAATTGACTTTCCAGGTCACCAACGGGTCAAATAATCGTTTGTTCGATGAAAATACCGATAACAGACCCAGCCTTCTGGCTCACTACAAGAACTACCGGGACCTGTCAAAAGATACCTATCTGGAATGGGGGCTTAGCGGCTTGCTGGGGTGGAATAATGAGTGGGACATGCTGGGCGGCACCGAACAAAGCAGCAGCAAAATCACAACCGTATTGGGTGCAGATTTATCCGTCCTTTGGGAACCGACGGAAAAAATGCGATATCAAAATGTGGAATGGCGAAGCGAAGTGTATTTGATGAATAAAAGGCTTCTTGCACCGGACGGCTCCGGCACAGACGACATAGATGCCTGGGGATTGTACAGCTATCTGCAGTCAAAAGTCTCGCGCACGGTGGATATTGGAGTCAGATATGACTATTATGTTCCCGATACCAAAGATTATGCGGAACTATCCGGCCCGTTATCGCTGTCACCTTTAGCAGTGGTGTCGGACAACCCATACATCCTGCAGGTCGGACCTTATATCACGTGGTGGCAAAGCCCTTTTGTCAAATTTCGTATCGAGTATGATTACAGCGAAAGCAAAGGAATCAATAATCCTGAACATGTTGTCTGGCTGCAGTGTATATTTGCTGCCGGACCGCACAAGCATGAACGTTATTAACGGAAAGAGCACAGGTACCATGAAAAAAATATTATGTACATCAACGGCAGCCTTGATTCTTCCGTTGGCTGCTCTATTCGCAACATCTCGAGCATTCACAGTTCAAAAGGGCCACATACAGGTTGTAGCATCATTGCCCGATTATGCCTTTCTGGCCAAGTTTATAGGAGCGGAGCGGGTAAGCGTCAAAGCTATCGTCCGGGGCGATCAGGATGCACACTTTATTCGTCCCAAGCCCTCATTTGCCACAGCATTACGAAACGCCGACGTTCTCGTTACTACAGGGCTGGACCTGGAATTGTGGATGCAGACGGTCATAGATAATTCCGGCAACAGCAGAATTCGAAGCGGCCAGTCAGGCTATGTATCGGCCGCCGCGGGTATAAAACTTCGCGAGAAACCGAAAGTCATGTCGAGAGTCGAAGGCGGCGTTCACATCCATGGAAATCCGCATATTACCTGTAGTCCATTGAACATGAAAATAGTCGCTCAGAATATAGCAACGGGTTTAATTAAGAACGACCCGGCGGGCAGGGAAATTTATCTCGACAATTTGAAGAAATTTTATCAGCAAATCGACGAACGTCTATTCGGCGCAGAACTGGTGGAAATATTGGGTGGTGAAAACCTTTGCAGCCTTGCCGAAACAAACAGACTCATCCCGTTTCTCAAAGAACAGGAACATGAAGGAAAACCGCTCATAGAGTTTCTTGGTGGATGGATGAATAAGATGCTCCCTCTCAGGGGTACACCCATCGTGACCTATCATAAAAACTGGGTATATTTTGTTAACCTCTTTGATTTAGAAGAAGCAGGAACTGTGGAGCCTCGGCCGGGAATACCGCCAACCCCAAAACACGTGACGAGCTTAATTAATCTTATGCGGGAAAATAAGATTGGGATAATTCTGGCTGCTAATTATTTCGACGAGCAGAAGATTAGAACTGTTGCATACCGAACCGATGCCGAAGCAGTTATTGTTCCGTTGTACGTCGGCGGATCGGAAGGGATTGATGATTATTTTGAGCTGGTCGATTATTGGGTTGATGAACTCTTAAAGGCGGTGGAAAAGAAAAGCATAGTGAAAAAATCATGATTTAAAAGCAAAGGCAACAAGAGTGGAAACTGTACAGTTCTTTTCGGTTCAAATAGCGTTAATCGCTGTCGTATTGATCTTGCATACCTATATAGGCTTGCACATCATAAGGCGGACCTTAATATTTTCAGATCTTGTGCTCGACCAATTGGCGGCATTTGGTGCCCTTGCTGCAATAGGTCTGGGGATAGAGTATGGCACAATGCAGTCGTATGCGGCCTCGATGACGGCCGTGCTTTTTGGCGCGATATTATTAGCCTTGATAAAACCAAAACACCAGGCGATACCTCGCGAAGCGACCATAGGTATTATGTATGCACTGAGCCTGGTGGCCTGCCTTTTACTTGCAGATAAAATCCGTGGCGGAGATGTCTACGTCACCAAAACACTTACGGGATCCATGTTGTGGGTGACCTGGCCTCTGGTTTGTATAACAGCCGTGACATATATCCTGCTGCTGCTGTTTCACTATAAGTTTCGGCTTAAGTTCATCAGGCTCGCTGAGAATCCACAGGGATTAAGCAACGAAAAGTTATGGGATTTTCTGCTATTTACTACTCAGGGTATTATCACCGTGCTGATAGTTCCTATTGCGGGAGTCCTTCTGGCATACGCATTCTTGATGATACCTGCGGCGATAGCGGCTATGTTTACGAAAAAATGGGCCGGTGCCGTGGTTATCGGCTGGAGCGTGGGTTTTGCCGCCTGTTTGGCAGGACTTTGCTCATCGTATTTCTTTAATATGCCTTACGGCCCCACTTTGGTTTTATGTTTGGGCCTGGTTTTTGTGTGTGCTGCGATTCTTCGTGCCGTGCTCAATAGAAAAGCCTTTGTTTGATAAGAAAGGAACTCGGTAATGCTCCAGTTAATTCAAATAGCCGGTCTACCTTTTCTCGTATGTGTCATGATGAGTTCCGTTTTGGGATACCTGGGTATACACGTTTTAAAAAGAGAGGTCATATTTGTTGATATTGCGCTGGCTCAGGTTGCCGCGGTAGGCATTATCGTCTCCCATCTTGTATTCGACGTTCATGAGAATCCATCGCTTTCGTATGTATGCTCTTTGGCAGCCATTTTCGTTATGGCGGTTTTTTATGCTGTAGCTCGAACCAGCATTGTTCAAATCTCTATTGAAGCGATTATAGGGATTTCCTATGCGATAGCTGCAGCGGCAGCTCTGTTCCTGGTTGGAATACAACCCGGCGGTCACGTGCACATTCAGCATATACTATCCGGAAGCCTTTTATGGACGGATGGGCGAGACGTTGTCACTGGAGCGGTAGCTTTTTCTGCAGTTGGCTTTTGTTTATATTTTGTTCGAAAGCCTTTAATGAGCCTCTCTGAAAGTTATCGACACACCCGCTCTAAGGGAGCCGGGGCAATATTCTGGGATTTTGTTTTTTATTTGCTGGTTGGTTTGGTTATTACGCTGTCCGTCCAGATGGGAGGCATAGTCCTTGTATTTGCGTACCTTATTATACCGGCGACAATATCCGCTGTTTTCGCTTCACAACTTCGTATGCAGTTGATTATTATCTGGATAGCAGCCATATCAGCGTCGATTTTCGGCCTCTTATTCGCATATTATCTTGATTTTTCAGTCGGGCCGGCGATCGCTCTGCTGCTGGGAATCGAATTAATAATTGCTGCTGCCGTTAGTAAATTAAGAACAATTTAATGTAAAACAGCCGGAATAACCGATAAGAATTCCAAAATGGGTAACCGAATAAAACTGATTATATTTGCTGCAGCGACAACTATTGCCGTTGTAAGCTGCCAGCCCTCTACCGGCCCGGTAATTGAGGATAAAATCCCACCCGGCGAACGGAACATCAGCATTAATGAGCTTGCCGCGACTCTGGGGATGAGCATCAGCGAATCCAATCACACGCATGTAGTCTTGAAGAATTCGGCAAATACTGTGATGATTTTTACGTTAAATGGAGGAAAGCTTTACGTCAATACCAAGCCGATCGGCGAAGTCGGGCCCATTGAGAGAAAGGCAGGACAAATCTATGTATCAAGTTCCCTCATCTCGCGGATACGCTCGGCGATGCGGGCTTATGCCCCCCTGCCGACGCCCGTACCTTCACCCTCGCCTCGCAGATTGTCGGGGACGGTCGTAATCGATCCCGGCCACGGCGGCAAAGACCCCGGTGCTACCAGCGTTCTCGGTTATTACGAAAAAGATGTCAATCTGGCAGTTGCCCTCGATGTCGCCCGGCTTCTCGATCAAAGAGGATTGAGAGTCAAAATGACGCGGACGGACGACTACTTCGTCGAGCTTGAAGATCGTGCTGCAATTGCGAACAATCTCGATGCGGATTTGTTTGTTAGCATCCATGCAGACTCTTTTCCGAAAAGCTCAAGAAGGGGCTACACAATTTACATCGCCAAATCAGCCTCATTCTCCTCTCGCAAAGCGGCAAATGTCATCGCGCGCTCGATGTCAGGCACAGGTCTTAACAGCTTCGGCGTCCAAACAGCCAATTACCACGTTCTGACAGCAACCCGAGGCCCGGCCGTACTCGTCGAATTAGGCTACCTGTCGAACCGCCAAGAAGCCGCCATGCTGCGAAGCAGCTCCTTCCAAGACCGCCTCGCCCAGGCAGTCGCCGACGGCATCTGCGTTTATTTCGACTAAGCAACGGCTTACATTCACACCTGTATATTAACAATATTTTTCCTTTGACAATTTTTGTCTTGAATTATATTAATTATGAATAAGTGGT
>JAFGPJ010000024.1 GCA_016936275.1 Sedimentisphaerales bacterium | reverse complement strand
TGGGAATTCGAGCAGTATATCAGATTGGCTCCGGTGGCGATTGCCATACTCAAGGCGATCGGAGCCGCTGAAGATTCGACCATAATAATGTCACATGAGTTCATGGGAATGCCGACCGCACTGGCTGCCATACTTGAGCAGTCGTGTAACTTCAAAACAGTCTTCTATGCTCATGAGGTAGCTACTATGCGGCGCATAGTAGAAGAGCACCAGGGGCATGATACGATGTTTTATAACGTCATGAAAAAGGCCCACAGCGATGGTCTTTACGTCAACGAAGTGTTCGGCGACCAGAGCACTTACTTCAAACACTGTCTTGTGGAGGCATCAAAATACTGTGATCGTATATGTGCAGTCGGTGATTATGTGGTAGATGAATTGCGCTTCCTCGCACCGGAATTTGAAACCGCTGATATAGACATAGTATATAACGGTATCCCGGCATACGAAATCAGTCTTGCCGAGAAGCTTGCATCGAGAGAAAAACTGCAGCGATATTGTGAGAACCTTTTGGGCTACAAACCGGATTATATTTTCACTCACGTTACAAGGCTCGTAAGGAGCAAAGGAATGTGGCGTGATTTGCGAGTGCTGGAACACATTGAACGCGAGTTCAGGACTCAGGGCAAGACAGGTGTGCTATTCGTGCTTTCGACAGAAGTGGCGCAGCGTCGCAGCCGGGACATTCACGAGATAGAGTCTTCGTATAACTGGCCCGTGGCCCATCGTGAGGGCTGGCCGGACTTATCCGGCGGTGAGGCTTATTACTATACGGCAGTCCAGCAATTCAACGCCAGAAGCAGGAACATGAAGATTATCTTCATTAACCAGTTCGGATTTGAGCCCAGAAGATGCGGTCAAAGAATGCCGGCTGATATGGAATTTATGGACATCCGCAAGGGAACGGATGTTGAGTTTGGCCAGAGCATTTACGAGCCGTTTGGGATTGCCCAGCTTGAACCGCTGACCTTCGGCGGCATTTGCGTATTCAGCAGCGTCTGCGGATGTTTAGGTTTCCTTCGTGACGTAACCGGTCCGGAAAATGTCAAGAATGTAATTGTTGCCGACTATACTGATCTGGAAGTCGCCGACTATGTCGACGTCGAAGATTTGATACAAATTGACAGGCCGATGCGTGACCGGATAGAAGCCAGTCAGAGCGAAAAGGTCGCAATGCAAATATGCTCACGATTGCCGAAAGACAAGTCCGAAATTGAAAGCATGCTTAAAAACGGCTATGAACTTGCAAAGAATATGAGCTGGGATGTGGTAGTGAATAATTACCTGCTCGAAAGCGTACGTAATATCCCGGATAAAATTAAACTTTAATGAATCGTTCCGGTTTTGCTGCATTAGGCCGATTCACAAAGTTAACAGATTCTAATCGCCGAAGCTCACAAAAAGTCCTTGCAAAATCAACTTATCTCGTGCTATAATAGTATTAGCATGAGATGTAAAGGCAGACCGGATTTGCCACATTATTCTTCATCCGTGTAACTCGGTTCTATTTCAGAGTATCACAGCCGGGGCGTTCTCAAGCGGTTGTTGCCAATAGATACAGGATAAGTAGTGGAGAGCAGGTAAATGAAAAAAGCAGCATTTTCAAGTCTTGCCTTGCTCTTATTCTCGATAGTTTTAACTCCGGAAGCAATTGTCGCAGCCCCCTGCCGTTGTGTACCGAATGAGATAATTGTAAAATTTCGCGGGCCGGTCTCCGATACAATCGAAAAACAGCTACAGCTTCAGAACCAGGCAGCTATTCAGAATTTCTCGCTATTGCCAGCTCATTTGACTCATTTGAATGCAAAATATAAAGTAAACCAGATCAAACCTCTTTTCAAGCACTTTAGAACCAACCAGCAAAAGCTCAGATCACTCAGAGAAGAAAACGGCAAATTTCTATCAAAAAAACACAAACATATCTTAGAACGGCTCAAGCGAGCTCCTAAAACTGTGAAAGTCCCCGATCTCGGAGGTATATACAAGGTACGTTTGGATTGCGAATCCGGTCAATCACTTGATGAAATTCTCGATGAATATCGAAATAATCCTTCTGTTGAATATGCAGAGTTGAACCACATTATCTCAGCGAATTCGATGCCGAACGATCCGCTGTACGCCAACCAATGGTCTTTAGGGAAGATAAACGCTCAGGGAGCCTGGGACATTTACACCGGAAGCTCACAAACGATAGTAGCCGTTTTGGATACGGGCGTGGACTATAACCACAGAGATTTACATGACAATATGTGGATAAACGAAGCCGAGCTGAATGGAACTGCGGGGGTAGATGACGACGACAACGGTTACGTTGATGATATTTATGGCTACAACTTCATTTATAACAACAGCGATCCCATGGATGACAATGGTCACGGCACTTATTGTTCCGGCATAATAGCCGCCGGAGGAAATAACGATTTTGATATAACAGGGATTTGCTGGAATACAAGGATAATGGCACTTAAGATAATGGGCCTGCTGGAAGATGGAAGCACATCCGATGCAGTGCTTGCTATTTATTACGCCGTGGAAAACGGAGCCGATGTTATTTCAAATAGCTGGAGTATGCCGAATGATTCTAAGTTACTAAAGGATGCTGTTGATTACGCTTACAGCCAGGGTGTAATAATAGTAGCATCAGCCGGTAATGACGGCATAAATGTGCCCCAGTACCCGGCTTCTTACACAAATGTGATTTCAGTTGCAGCAACTGACTCGGACGACCGAAAGTGTCAATGTTCCAATTATGGCGACTGGGTGGATATAGCCGCACCCGGCGTAGATGTGTTATCACTGAGCATAGATGGAACCTTAATTGGTATATCCAACGATAAGTACACAACTTTTTTAACAGGAACATCTGCGGCCTGTCCCCATATTGCCGGTGCTTGTGCTCTTTTACTTTCCGCTAATCCGTTAATGACTTTTGATCAGGCTTATGATGTACTGACGAGAATGGCGGACCCGATTTCACCTGGAATCTGTCTTTCGAATGGGAGGCTAAATCTTTCAGAAGCAATGCATGCGGTTGTCCCCTCTCGGGGATATATCAGTTTCGATAGCGGCTTTTATGCCAGCAGCGTCGTTGTTGGAATGCTTCTGGCGGATTGGGACATCAAGGGCAAAGGCAGCCAAGAGGTGACCATAATAACCAGCGGGGGAGATTCGGAAAAGGTTATTCTTACCGAATCCGGTTCCGTATCAGGCATTTTCACCGGCAACATATCAACCGGCCCTGGCGAAACAAACAGAGATGATGGGACCGTTCAGGTCTCCTCCAACGAAGTCATTACAGCAATATATTTCGATGCCGATGACGGAACCGGTAATCCCGCCGCAACTATAGACAATGCTATTTCAGATTCTCGAACACCGGTGCTTTTGGATGTCCGGATTGAGACAAAGGGGCATGCGGCTGATCTTACATTTGCGACCGACGAGCCGACTAAAGCACAGGTTCGTTACGGTCTTGTACAAAACGGGCCATATACTTTCGTACGAGAAGATGCTGGAACAGCCAATGATCATACTATCAAGCTCCAGGGCCTTTCTTTGAATACGGAGTACTATTTCGTCATAGACCTGGTCGATATAGCAGGCAATAAGGTCACGGCGGACAATGGAGGTCTTTGCTACGCGTTTATAACATCAGCGGAATTTGCCGGTTATCGAGTGCCGGACGTCTATCCCACAATTCAGGCTGCGATAGACGACGCCTCGGATGGTGACACAATATGGATCGCCGACGGGCAATATTCAGGAGAAGGAAATTTCGATATCGACTTCAAAGGAAAGGCTATAACAGTCAAGAGCGAAAATGGCCCGCAAAATTGTATTATCGACTGTCAGTTCAAGGGACGCGGTTTCGATTTCCATAATGGCGAAGACGACAGTTCCGTCCTGGATGGTGTTCAAATTATCAATGGAAATGCCAGCAGGTTCGGAGGCGGCATCAAATGTACAGCGAGCAGTCCAATGATAATCAATTGTATTATTACAGGATGTACAGCCGGTGTGTATGGCGGTGGCATGTGTAATTCTTACAGCAGCTCACCTGTACTGACCAACTGCATATTCAGCAAAAACTCGGCGGAGTCCAAGATCTCTCCTTATGGCTACGGCGGTGGAATTTGTAATTTGGTTAACAGCAGCCCAGTGCTTACTGATTGCACTTTCAATGAAAATTTCGCTAACCATAGTGGCGCCGGTATATATAATGAAGAGGATAGCAACCCGGTTTTAATTAAGTGTACTTTTACTGCAAACACCGCCAGGCATGGTGGTGGAATATATAATTGTTACACCAGCAGGCCAAACCTGAAAAATTGCATATTCAGCAAAAACTTAGCTGAGTATGGCGGTGCACTTAAAAACAGCGATTCTATATCCACTCTCATCAATTGTACCTTGTACGGTAATTCGGCAGAGTTCGGCGGCGGAATATGGAATGGATGGGGTGGCAGTGCTGAATTGACTAACTCAATTCTCTGGAATAACAGCGACATCTCCGGCATGACCCAATCGGCACAGATTAGCGATTCAACCGGCAGCAGAACATCAGTAATTAATTATTGCTGTCTGCAGGGCTGGAGCGGCGCACTCGGAGGGATTGGAAACATAGGTTACGACCCTCTCTTTGTCGCTCCGGAATCCGGCGATTACCATCTGAAAAGCGCCGGCTGGCGGTGGGACATCGAACGCAGGCGCTGGCACTACGACGAAATGACCAGTCCATGTATCGACGCGGGTAATCCAGGCTCATTATTGGACGACGAATTATTGAATATACCCGACGGCCCTTCTAACTTATGGGGCACGAACCTGCGTATCAATATGGGCTGCTTCGGCGGTACAGACCAGGCCGGTGTACCTCCTCACGGCTGGAGTTTGCTGGCGGATATAAACAATGATGGGCTTGTCAACTCGAAGGATTTTACTTTTCTGGCCCAATACTGGATGAAAAGCGAAAACCGGCAGCCCGGTGATTTCGATCGAAATGGTACCGTAGATTCGGCCGACCTTGCCCTGCTGATGGAAGATTGGCTCAAATACGTAAGACCTCCTGTAGTGATTATTATAATGCCGCAGAATGAAGCAGTTTTTGCTATGCAGCCGGCCGACATTGAAATCGAAGCTGTGGCAGAGGCTGCTATCGGGACCGTTGTAAAGGTGGATTTTTTTGCCAACGGCAGGAAAATCGATGAGGATATGGATGGTTCCGATGGCTGGGTGGCTAATTTCAAGCAGAACGCAAGAGGAATCTATAACCTAACGGCAACTGCTACTGACAGCCGGGGGATAACAGCAACCTCATCAGCGGTAGAAATCAACATCATCCCGCCATAGTAAATTCGTTGAACTAAAAAATGCTTGACCAGGTGCTGAAAAGACGATAAGCTATTCCATTGTGGGCAATATCGGGGACAAACCAATAATCGGCATCATGGGTGGTATCGGCTCCGGCAAGAGTACCGTCGCGGCTGAATTTGCCAAATTGGGATGCAAAGTTATTGATGCCGACCAGATAGCCCATGGTTTACTCGATAGTAAAGCCATTAAGGAAAAAATAGTCGGGCTTTTTGGTAAAACTGTTTTAGATTCTTCAGGAAGAATAGAGCATAAGAAACTTGCCGACGTTGTATTTGCTTCCGGCGACAAGCTTACACTTTTGAACAAGCTGATTCATCCTCTTGTTCTTGCGCGTGCTGAAGAGCTCATAGAGCAATATAATCAGCAAAGCCAAGTAAAGGCAATTGTGCTGGATATGCCGTTATTGGTGGAAGTTGGTTGGGCAAAGCGTTGCGACAGGCTTATTTTTATAGATTGTGAGCTAAAAAATAGAGAAAAAAGGGCTAAAAAACTAGGTTTTGACAAAAATCAGCTTAAAATTCGAGAAAATTTTCAGATTTCTCTGGACAACAAGGCAGCACTCGCCGATAATACGATAGAAAACAATTCTGACTTCTCGGCAATGGTCAGACAGGTCGCTGATATTTTCTCTGATATTATGAATAAT
>JAFGPJ010000243.1 GCA_016936275.1 Sedimentisphaerales bacterium | reverse complement strand
TATATAGATACGAATCCCTTTGTTCACATGGGAAATATAATGATAGCTACCGCTGGCGAAGAGCCGGCTAAGATAGGAAGATATTATTGGCTGGGACAGGGTACTTTGAACACCATAGGATCGACGATTTGGATGTTAGTTTGTATGGTTGGCTATATCCTGATAGGCTTTATTTTTGCCTGGCGCGCAAAGTGTCAGTTTCGGCGAAAGATTTTTTGAACACTTATCAGACGAAGTCATGGCACGGATTTTATTGGAAAATGTGACCAAGGTTTTTGATGGCAAAGTAAAAGCCGTCTCCAATTTCAATCTAAATGTTGCCAACGGCGAGTTTATGGTCATAGTCGGACCAAGTGGATGTGGAAAAACCACAACGTTGAGAATGATAGCCGGACTGGAAGAAGTCACCTCCGGCAATATTTATTTCGACGACAGTCTTGTCAATAATGTTCCTCCGAGAAACCGCGATGTGGCAATGGTTTTCCAGAACTACGCTTTATATCCTCACATGAATGTTTATCAGAATATGGCTTTTGCCCTTAAGATGCGAAACGTCTCCAGATTCGAGATAAAAAAACGCATTGAAGACACTGCGAAACTGCTGGGCATCAAACATTTGTTGCATCGAAAACCGAGATCTCTTTCAGGCGGCCAATGCCAGCGAGTGGCTCTCGGCAAAGCTATAGTCCGCGAGCCACAAGCATTTTTATTCGACGAGCCTTTAAGTAATCTCGACACCGGGCTGCGACTCACAACTCGTGCAGAACTGAAAAGTCTCCATCAGAGATTGCAGACAACGACTATTTATGTTACCCATGATCAGGCCGAGGCAATGAGCCTTGGCGAGAGGATTTGTGTGGTGCGCGACGGCGAAATTCAACAAACAGACCGTCCCATGGAGGTCTATGAGAGACCGGTCAATAAATTTGTCGCCGGTTTTCTCGGCACACCCGCGATGAACTTCTTTACGGGTGATCTGAAGCTTAAAAATGATTCGGCGTATTTTACAATCGGCAATGATGCCATCAGACTGCTACCGGGCTTGAGGAGTGTATTAAGAGATTATTACGACAACCAGATGGTCCTGGGGATAAGACCAGAGAATGTCTCGCTTCAGCAATTTTCAGGACAGAACGATAATGTCGTTTCCGCAACGGTCAATGTTATTGAGCCGGTTGGCAACAGGATGGATGTCTATCTGACTCACTCCATGGGACAGAAATTCATCGCCGATATCGACCCTCATACAAAGCTTCAGGTCAATAATGCAGTGAAAATGTACATTGATCTTCAGAGAATCCATATTTTCGAGCATGGAGAAACCGGCAGAAATGTGACTTTATCTATCTAACCGGGCTGACATCTCCAAAAGAAAGTGGACAGACCGCTGGCCACAAGTTAAAATCAGGCCGACTTTTATATGCTTTTAACTTATCTTGACTTTATTCAAAGGAGGATATGATTGAAGGCTTTAATTTACACGAGACCATATACATTCGAATGTTCGGACTTCCCCGATTCGGTGGCCGGCGATGATGATGTGCTGATTCGCGTCAAGGCCTGTGGAATTTGCGGGTCGGACGTGCACGGTTTTACCGGCAAGACAGGCAGAAGAATTCCTCCTCTAATCATGGGTCATGAAGCCGCCGGTATCGTCGAGGGGCTTGGTAAAAACGTAAGCGGTTTTGAAAAGGGCGACAGGGTCTGCTTCGATTCGACCGTTTATTGTAACAAATGCGAGTCCTGCCGGGCGGGTCTTTTTAATCGCTGTGATGAGCGGCAGGTTTTGGGTGTCTCAGTTCCGGCGTTCAAAAGACACGGTGCATTTGCTGAATTTGTTGCCGTGCCCTGGTGGATTGTCTCAAAAATCCCGAATGAATTGTCATTTGTAAATGCGGCCCTTTTGGAACCGGCATCAATCGGCACTCATGCCGCTAACAGAGCGCCGATATCTGACAGTGATACCGTGGTCGTAATCGGAGCCGGGACGATCGGTCTTTTCATCTTACAAGCGGCCAGGCTGCGGGGCGCAGCCAAAGTTATTGCAGTTGATGTAAACGAATTCAGGCTTGATCTTGCAAAACAGATTGGTGCTGACAAGCTTATTAATCCGCTTAAAACGGAACTTTCCGAGGCGATTCTGCTGGAAACAGAAGGCAAAGGAGCCAACGTTACTCTCGAAGCGGTCGGCTATGCAAAGACTTTCGCAGACGCCGTCTCGGTAACGAGAATGGGCGGATATATTGTTGCCGTCGGTAATCTTCAAAAGAAAGCGGAATTTGACTTGCAGCAATTAGTCGCCAAAGAGCATACCTTCATCGGCTCGTACGCAAGTTCCGGCGAATTCCGCGATTGCATAGAGCTTGTCGCTTCGGGAAAAATCAACGTCGAGCCGTTGATAAGCGATGTTCTGCCGCTGGAACAAGGGCCGGATGCCTTCGACCGGTTACTTAAGGCCGAGGAAAATTTGCTGAAAATTGTTTTGGAACCGTAAGAAGAAGTGACTAAAGTGAGCTAAAGTGACTAAAGTTAAGCATAGAACGACGGCGTTTGGGAACAACTTTAGGCACTTGTTTAGGGAGCTAAAAATGCAGGATTTGTTTGACCTTTCCGGCAAAGTTGCGATTGTAACCGGGACAAGCCGTGGACTCGGCCAGTATTTCGGCAGAGCACTCGCCAAAGCGGGAGCCGACCTGGTGATCACCAGCCGGAAACTATCGAGCCTTACCGAGTTCAAAAAGGAAATCGAATCACTCGGCAGAAAAGCATTGGCTGTCCAGGTGGATGTGCTCTCACAAGATGATATCGAGAATATGGTCCAGGCAGCTATAAAGGAATACGGCAAGATCGACATCCTAGTGAATAATGCCGGCCTAAATATCCGAAGCCCGAGCTCCGATTTCTCATGGGAGGACTGGGACACCGTCCTGGATACGAATCTCAAGGGCAACTTCTTCTGCGCCCAGGCTGTGGCTAAAGAGATGATAAAACGCAAATACGGCAGAATAATAAATATGGGTTCGTGCACGTGCGTATTCGGCATGGAGGGAATCGCACCCTACACAGCCAGCAGGGGCGGGGTGCTGATGATGACCAAAAGTCTTGCCGCCGAATGGGGTAAATACGGAATCACGGTCAACGTTCTGGCACCGGGATGGTTCAAGACAGCTCAAAACGCAGCTCTTTACGAGAACAAGCAGTGGGTAGAAAATATCAAGACCCGGATTCCGCTAAATCGCCCGGGATTGCCAAACGACCTTGACGGCACGGTAATCTTTCTTGCGTCTGATGCCTCGGCATATATCACGGGTCAGATCATTTTGGTAGATGGCGGTTTCACCACCGGGGCAACAAAAGCAATTACTTGAGAATAGTGAGGTAAATATGGATTTGAGAGGCATAGTTCTCGCCGGGGGCACAGGCTCACGGCTTATGCCGCTGACAAAGGTCACAAACAAGCATTTGCTGCCGGTGGGGCAAAAGCCGATGATTTTTTACCCCATCGAAAAGCTTACTGCAATTGGCATTGAGGAAATTCTAATAGTAACCGGCGTCGAGCATATGGGCGATGTGGTCAGCTTACTGGGTTCCGGAAAAAACTTCGGCTGTCGATTTACGTACAAGGTTCAGGATGAGGCCGGCGGGATTGCGCAGGCTCTGGCATTAGCGGAGAACTTTGCAAAAGAGCGGCTGATGGCTGTGATTCTCGGAGATAATATCTTCCAGTCGAGTCTCAAGGGTTACGCTGAGAAATTCATTACCCAGCAGACCGGCGCCAGGATACTACTCAAACAAGTACCATATCCACAGCGTTTCGGGGTAGCAGAGTTGTCCGGAGACAGAATAATCGGCATCGAAGAAAAACCTGAGCAGCCCAAGTCAGATTATGCTGTGACCGGCATATATTTCTATGACGCAGCCGTCTTCGATATAATAAGAACGCTCCAGCCGTCAGCTCGCGGCGAGCTGGAAATAACTCATGTGAACCAGGCTTACATAGCCAAGAATCAAATGGCTTATGATATTATCGACGGCTGGTGGACGGATGCCGGAACTTTCGAATCGCTAAACAGGGCCAATGAATTAGTAGCAAAGGAGCCGCCAGACTGATATAAAATGAATGTTAAAGAAACAAAACTTCCCGGATTACTAATATTGGAGCCGAAAGTATTCCCCGACGATAGAGGATACTTTTTAGAAACGTGGAATAGCACACGTTATGAACAGGCCGGCATACCCGGTCCTTTTGTGCAGGATAATATCTCATTCTCAACAAAAGGGATTTTGCGGGGATTGCATTTCCAATATCCTCAATCACAAGGCAAGCTGATCCAAGTCTTATCAGGCGAAGTCACGGATATCGTTGTTGATATTCGCGTGGGTTCTCCGACTTATAGTCAGTGGATCGGTGAAGTGCTCTCCGAGTCAAACCATAGACAAATGTATGTACCACCGGGCTTCGCTCACGGGTATTGCGTGACGAGTGAGACAGCACATTTTTCTTACAAGTGCACTGATTTCTACAACCCGGCGACTGAGCACGGCATCATCTGGAACGACCCGGACATCGGAATCGAGTGGCCGATAGACGAGCCGATACTATCGCCTAAAGATAATGCCTATCCCAGACTCAAAGACATTGAGCCTGAAAATTTGCCGCAATTCGGGGGAATCTAATGGCGGTCGAGAACACCAGAATTGCTATTTTAGGCGGCAGGGGAATGCTTGGTACAGATTTAGTTCAAACTTGCCGGCAGCAGGGATTGGAGCCGATTGTGTACGACTTGCCGGAGTTTGATATAACCAACGCCGATCACTTAAAGCAGGCTGTTGCCGCCGCCGACATTGTCGTAAATTGTGCCGCATATACAAATGTTGATGGAGCCGAAAGCCAAGCCGAATTAGCATATCGTGTCAATGCCGAGGCGGTAGGGCGGCTCGGTGCTTTCGCTCATGAGGCCGGTAAATGGGTTCTTCATATCAGCACCGATTTCGTCTTTGACGGATGCAGCGATAAACCCTACGTTGAGACCGACCATCCCAATCCCATAAACACATACGGCAAAACCAAGCTGGCAGGAGAGCAACTGCTGGCCCAAAGCGGCTGTAAACATTGCATACTTCGTGTGGAGTGGACTTACGGCTTAGCAGGCGATAATTTCATAACAAAACTCATCCAGCGTGGGAAATCACAAAATACGCTGAAGGTAGTTGATGACCAGGTAGGATCGCCAACAGCGACAACCGAAGCAGCCGGGGTAATCTGCAAATTGCTGCGAAAAAAGCCCGAAGGAATATATCATTTTGCAAGCGCCGGCTATATTAGCCGATATGGCATGGCGGAGTTTATATTTGACAAACTTTCGATGGATGTCAATTTGCTGCCATGTAAGACGAATGATTTTTCAAGCCCAGCGATAAGACCCTTGAATAGCCGCTTCAATTGTAGTAAAATAAAGATTTTACTCGACGAGCCGATCAAACCCTGGCAGGCTCCATTAGAGCTTTTTTTAAGGAAGTTATGAAAAGGATTCTGGTTACAGGTGGTGCAGGATTTATAGGAAGCAATTTTGTGCGAATGGTGCTCAACGAGCATCCCGATTGTTTTGTGGTAAATCTCGACAAGCTAACTTATGCCGGTAACCTCGAAAACCTCGTCGAATTCTTAGAGCACAAGAATCACAAATTTATCAAGGGCGATATTTGCGACGGTGCTCTTGTTGGAAAAATAATTGACGAACACAAGATTGATGCGATAATTAATTTTGCCGCCGAGAGCCACGTGGACCGTTCGATTACCGAGCCGAAAGTGTTCATCGAAGCCAATGTTACTGGCACACTCACTCTGCTTGGCGCCGCCCGCGACAGAAAGCTGGAACGATTCATCCAAATCTCTACGGATGAAGTATATGGTGCCCTTGGCCCGGAAGGGAAATTCAGCGAACAAACGCCACTGAGTCCGAATTCGCCGTACTCAGCGAGCAAGGCCGCGGCCGACCATCTCGTCAGGGCATTCGGACATACATGGGGCCTGAGATATAACATCACCCGCTGCTCGAACAACTACGGCCCATACCAGTTCCCTGAGAAATTGATTCCCCTGATGATTAACAATGCCATAAACGATAAAGAGCTGCCGGTCTATGGAGATGGATTATATGTTCGGGACTGGTTATATGTATATGATCATTGCACGGCAATCTGGCAGGTGCTGCAAAAAGCGCCGCCGGGCGAGATTTACAACATTGGTGGCTGCAACGAGAAGGCGAACCTTGAAGTCGTCCATCTGATACTTAACCGTCTGGGCAAGCCAAAATCGCTGATAAAGCACGTAACCGACAGGCCCGGACATGACAGGCGATATGCCATCGATGCAGGTAAAATTATTAACACGCTTCATTGGCGGCCATCTGTAAGTTTTGAAGAAGGAATCAATAATACTATTGAATGGTATCTTCAGAACCGGGATTGGCTTGACAATGTTGTCTCAGGGGATTACCAGAAATATTATGAATCGATGTATGGAAATAGATAAGCCAAAGGAAAAATCCTTTTAAGTATCAAATTAGGTCAAAAACATAGCTGCTTTGGAGGTTTATCTTGGGAAAAGACAAGATTAATTTAGCACTTTTTTGGAGTAAATATAGCAGTACAGTTACATCAGTGAATGATCTTGTATTGGGATTGGATAAAGAACGTTATAAAGTAATCTTTATTTATATGACAGGTTATAGCGTTGAAAAAAACCTGATAGAGGAAGCAGGATATGAAGTTTTTTATCTTTCCAATATAGAGTTCATTAAAGCATTCCGGTTTTCTATATTATTCAAGCTGGTTAAAATTCTTAAAGAAAATAATATCGACATACTCCATTGCCATCGGCACAAGGCAAGTTTCTACGGCGCTATTGCAGGAGTGTTGGCGAAAACACCTGTAGTTTTATCTCACGTACACGGATTGAGCAGAACAAAAAATCTCGGAAGAAGAATATTTAATTTCATCTTATTTAAAAGATTTAATAGAATCATTGGTTGTGCTAAAAGTGTACGCGATGATGTGCTCGAAAACAATCCATTGGTCTCCCGGGAAAAGGTTATAGCCCTGGAAAATTCGGTTGATATTGACCATTTTACAAAGGTATCAATTTCCAAGGTGGAAGCAAAAAAGATGTTAGGTGTGCCGCCTGATGTATTTGTTTTTGGTACAATAGCACGACTGGCTCCAACAAAGGGATTATCATATCTCATTGAAGCATTCCAGGAAGTAAAAAAGCATAAGCCGTCCGCCCACCTTATTTTAATCGGTGATGGTCAATGCAGAGCAGAACTTGAGGAGCAGGTGTTGAATACTTTGTGCAGCGACTCCGTACACTTTCTGGGCCACAGAAGTAACATTGAGCAATTGCTGAAGGGAATGGATGTATTTGTGCTTTCCTCAGTTGCTGAGGGTATGCCATTGGTTATTTTGGAGGCAATGGCGGCTGGAATCCCCTGCATCGCTACAAGAGTAGGAGGAATTGAGGAAATCATTAATAGCGATGAGGTTGGAACCTTGATCCCATCAAAAGATTCAGAAGCCCTCACCAAGGCGATGATTAACATGGGGGAAGCATCAATGGAGGAACTTGAACAATATACCAAAAAGGCAAGTGATAGAATTCGTAAATTTTACTCACACGACGTAGTCAGGAAAAAACTTGAGAATACTTATGAAGAGGAGATGAACCTATACTATGAAAATCATAGAAGGCAAGAGAGTAACGTATGATTCTGATGAAGAGTTTTATGCTCATCAGGCGCGCCGTTCGAAACGTCATGATAATAATCGACTTGTAAAAGGGCGAATCGCAGAAGCACTTCGTTTTTTAGTATTGGGGGGAAATTTGGATTATACCGATCCGCCGGTCAAAAGAGCCGATCCTGGTTTTGCACCTGACGTCAGGATATTAGACATGGGATGCGAAGATGGGTGGTCCCTTGAGTATCTAAAAAGAGGTTGCCCTGAAGGTTTTACTTTGTTTGGGCCGAAGAAAAAGTTTCTCAATACTTACGGCATTGAAATGATTCATAAAGTCGTGGAATATGCCCGGAGTAAAGGTCGCAACGTCATCCAGGGTGATATCCGCTATCTTGTTATAGAGGAAAACGCATTCGATTTAGTCTACACCAGGCATTGCCTTGAGCATCTCGATGACCCGCTTAAGGCCCTGAAGAATATAACCAAAATGCTAAAACCGGGGGGGACTCTGCTCGCTATAGTTCCAAAGGAGAGCCAGGATATTAATCCGCAGAAATCGGTACATTCGTACCAATTTCGTAATGATGATGAACTCGCTCGTCTGGTTACGAATGCAGGTATGACCGTCACTCAAAGTTTTTGTCGGAATGGATATACTTACCGAAAGCGCAAGTATTGGTACAGGCTATCACCCCCGCTGCGACGTATGACCCCCGAGTTGTGGGTGTTCGCAACAAAATAGTTTGGACATAATATTTCCCGCATAAGAATATTAGCTGCCGCTTTTAAGAATAAATATCCACTGTTTCTTAGAACGTTTGTGGTTTGAAGTGCCAATCGAAAAGGACAATATTATACATAACTGGTAAATTAAAGGACTGATGACTTATAATATGCAATATGAAAAACAACATTAATCGGGCAAGTTTCAGGCTGCATGTTGCGGCATGCCTTAATATTATGCAGGCAAACAGTATAGATTTTGAAATTACTCAATTGGCGCCTGGGAATTTGGCAAGCCGAAAGCTCTTTAAGAAAGCAGCAAAATTCGATTGCGTTTTCCTCCACAATAAAATGCCGGTTAATTTGAGGGATATTGGCTTGGATGCTATGCAAATAAGAACATCTATGATTTGAAGGATGAGATATCTTATGATGAGCAAAGAATCGAAGTCTCCTACAAATATTGTCAACGGGCAGAGTAAATAAGAAAGTCTTGCATGATCCCTAAAGTCAGCATCTGTGTTCCCACATATAACAGAAAGGATTACCTTAGGGAAACTCTCGACAGCATATTTGCACAGACCTACAAAGATTACGAGGTTGTAGTGGTAGACGATGGGTCCACTGATGGTACGGCCGAAATGTTAAAAAACATCAGTCCGCTCATCACGTATTACTGGCAGGAAAACAGTGGTGATGCTGCTGCAAGAAACAAGTTGATAAAACTTGCGCGGGGCGAATATATCACTTTTATCGATTCCGACGATCTTCTCGTGCATGATACTGTCGAGAGAATGATGAATGTAATGGAAGTAGAGGGCGGAGAGACAATAGTTTATGGCCCGTATCTTCGAATAGACCGGAACGGGCACATCTATGGCAGATTCAAGAGCAGGCAGTACAGCGGTTATATAACAAAATATCTTTTTCAGAATATTTTTGTTTACTCATGCGGCTCGATGTTTCCTAAAAAAGTGCTGGAGATGGCCGGCGGTTTCGATACTTCCCTGCCGGTTTGTTCCGATTATGACCTATGGCTTCGGCTGTCGTTAAATTATCGATTTATCGCGCTGGCGGAACCCACATTCAAAAGACGCCGTCATGCAGAGAACCTTTCGGCCGTCTCGACCGAGAATCGAATAGTCGAATTGAAGGTCCTTGAGCGTTTCTACTATGAAAAGGGCGGTGACAGTGTAGTACCGAAAAAGATTGCCATGCATCGATTGAGCAGGGAAGAATACCGAGTGGCGATTGCCGCTATAAGGGAAGGAAAATTGCAGGTAGCCCGCGAGTATCTTAAAAAGTCTTTTCGACACCGTCCTAATCCGAAAAGTGCGATCATGATGCTTCCGGCAATGCTCAAACGGCGCTCGGATCCTTAATCCGTGCCCTGATTTCGGAGCTTAGAAAAATCGCGTTGCCCCATCTTAACTGTCCATTCCTGGCCGACTTTAAATGGTAAAGATTGAACAATGTATATCCATGTTTATTCAAAAACGCGGTCAATTCGTGAAACAGGCATCCCTCGGTATAATGAGGTATGAACATTACTTCCGAATAAATTAATTTAATCGCTTGCTTTGACAGCATGCTCGACGCACCCTCAAAAACTTTCATTTCCGCGCCTTCGACATCCAGCTTTAGGATGTCGATACCAGATATCCCGGCCTCGGCACAAAAATTGTCTATGGTATTTGTCTCGACCTGGATCTCACCGTTTTTTATTGATTTGGCCGAATAGCACTTGAACTCACTCTCAGTCGGTGGCAGGAGAGAATTGCAGCTCAAATCCACGTTTGTATGAAATGTTGCCTTTCCTTCTTTGTCAGAAAATGCGATTTGATGAGTTTTTATGGAAGCATCCCGACATAACTGATTAAGCTTTTGAAAAGAATCCGGGAATGGCTCGAAACAGTAGATAGTTGATTTAGGGAATATCTGTTCGTATTTCGCCGCAATTTCTCCGACGTATGCACCGACATCAAAGATTACTAAATCAGTGTTTCCACGGAACAAACGTTTCTGCACTTCAAAGGGTTTATTTCTCTTTGCCTTTTTCGGCCGGAACAAAGCGTCTAATACATTCATTATTTTTCTCTCCTTAAATCCCGATCCCGGGCACGGTTGCAAAGCTGCTCGATTACTGCCTTCTATATTTATTTTGTAAGCGCCGAGAAGTTTTCTTTAATATTTTTGTGATCCAGCCCTGCCGATTATTTGCAATCGCCGGGTTATTTTCCAGATAAGCTTTGAAAAATCTCAAACGATCATTATTGGTAATACCGCTTCGAAACATATTAATTTGCACCAGGTTCTTCAGGCGCAACCGGTCGGGCAGACGGTGAAACATTTTCGTTCGTTCATTATCGATAAAGAAAAACCGCCATTTCTGTCCTTCTCTAACAACCAATACGTTGCCGAGACGCAAATCTCCGTGAAAAATACCTTTGGCATGCATTTGGCCTATTATCCTGCCGAAAGATTCGATTAAATCACGTTTATGACCAAAAGCATCCCTTCCGGAATTTCGACAAAAATCAATGAGAACCTGTGACATCGGCTTTGAGTTCTCAATCTCTTCGGTAAGCAGAAGATTACTCGTACAAAACGGTCCGGTACGATGCTCAAATAATCCTATGACCGCAGGAGTATCAAATCCATTGTTTTGCAGCATTACAGTTGCATTAAAAGCACGCTTTGCCCTGCTCGGGCGAAAAAGATGTTTTATGAAATCCGATACTGAGCGACAGAGGTACTTTTTCAGATAAAGCGGACGTTCGGCGCCTTCAAAAGAGAAACTACATTTAACTATGCGTGTAAAATCGGACGACGGTACTCTTATAAATTGATCCTGAGCTTCGGTGACGGAATCATTTTCCGATACTATATTTCCAATTTCATGAATGGGAAAGTTCTTGTGAATACTGATTACCCAGTTATCCATTCGCATCTTCACAAAATCAACGGGAAGCTTTTTGCCGATGTCTTTCCTGCTCGAAATCAGCAGCCGGCAATAGTTATTGAGTGCCGGTGAGAGACTTGTTTTTCTTATAAAACGCTCCATGTCTTTTGCCCGTTTATTTCTGTACAGCAGCTCCCACCTGTGCACTATCATCCCATCAAGATCTAAAAGAACCGGCCCGTTATCTGTAATTAGGATATTCACATGTTTCAAATCGCCGTGAGTGATGCGAAAGTCCCACAATCTGTCGAGTAGTTTCACAACCTGCCTGATTTCTTCCAGCTTTTGCTGTTCAGTTACGTCATCGTCCCTCAGAAAATGCCATAGTTTCTGCCCCTCGACATATTCTGTTACTAAGTAGGACTGCCATACCAGCAGTCCTTTTCGCTGCTCGATATAAGCTAGTGCTCTCGGGGTGGCAATATTCAATGCGCCAAGAAAATGAGCATATAACCACCCCTTACGGGCGCGGGATTTTTTAATTGTATGCCGAAGCGAATGAATAAATCCCTTATGGTCATATCGTTTCACGACGATGTTTTTATTATTCCACGATATGTGGGATACATAGACGGCATCTCCTTTTTTAATGACCTCACCGGAATCCATCAGCATATCCACTTGTTCGATAAAATCATGAGGCTTTGCTCCGGCGCAAAAATCCCGATCAAGCTCGGCTATGTAATCATCGGTTTTAATTCGAAGGTGTTTCTTGCTCGTGCGCAGATGTTTTTTAAGCTTACAAAACGAGTAAGATTCCGCCTGTTTCTCAGAAAAGATACTATCTTTGAAGCTTTGATAGGAAAATTCAGTCATAAGGTATTTAGTTCAGTACGAACCGCCCGACAAAATCAAAATAAATCACCTTCCAAGCATAGCGATTCCCAACTTGTCGGCGAGTTTTATTGTTTCGGATTTGTCGATAATTATCGTTTTGTCCGCTTCCACAACCAGATATTTACCCCCATTTTGAGCCAGGCTTCTGATAGTATCAGGTCCAATGCACGGGACGTCAAATCTCATGTCCTGCTGAGGTTTGGAAACCTTGATAAGCGTCCAGCCGCCCGACCTGCAAAGCCGCCCGGCCCTCTCGATCATTGCGGCAGTTCCTTCTATTGCCTCGACAGCAATAACCTCTTTCTCTTTCACGGCAATCGCCTGTCCGATATCAAGCTCGCCGAGCTTTTTGACTATATTCCAACCAAACTCGATATCACTTTCAACTGATGGTCGCACCCGTTTGCCCGTCATGACACCTTCCGTTGCAAGATGCTCTTTACAATACATAGTTGAATTCTCCAGTACTATCCCTCCGCTGGCCAGTTCATCCGCCACGGCACACAGAAGTGAATCCGGCTGCGTGTTTTTGCCGCGAAGCCGCCAATAATATATCCTGAATGCACGCCAATCGGGTAAATATTGCATAAGTCGCCACGGCGTAAAAAGCCGTCTTTTGGAAACCCGCCCAACCATAATTGTTCTGGTTACGCGATGTTTTCTCAATCTCCGTATCCATCCTCCAGGTCGAGCGATCGCAGCCTTATAAAATATATCGACTTCATCTGACAGACCATGATCAGTCGTTTCCGCCAGGCCAACACAAACAACTTTTAGTCCGGCACGCTTGGCTCCTACGGCCACAAGAAAGGGTAGTCTGCCCCCTCCGGCAATTAAACCAAGTACATCCTGATGTTCGTATTTCGCATCTTGTGTTTTGTTCAAACAAGTACCCTGTTCGAAATTCGATATGAGTTAAGAGTCACCATTATGCTCAGCCGGCTCATCGAAATCAGTTTCGATAGACGGTGTGATCCGTTTAAAATAACTCTGAAGCTCCCGAATATTTTGCCGCATGTCAGGCAGGTATTGTATCATACTGTATGCTCTCTTACCCATGTTTGCATCGATAGCAGGTGCGCCAAGGACGACTTTGTTGTCCGGAATGTTGTTAATAACGCCTGCCTGTGCTGCAATCGTAACGTTGTTACCAATATTTATATGACCCACAATACCAACCTGCCCGCCGATTGTACAATGATGCCCGATGTTAGTCGAGCCGGCAATCCCCACCTGCGCCACGAGCAGGCAGTGCGAGCTAATTCTGGTTCCATGACCTACTGTAACCATGTCACCTAATTTGCTGCCCTGGCCTATAACAGTATCATTAAGTGTGCCTCGTTCGATTCCGCAACTGGCACCGATTTCAACATCATCTTCTAAAATGACGATACCTGTCTGCGGGATCTTGTGATGTATGCCTTTATGAGTGGCATAGCTGAAGCCGTCTTCGCCGATAGTCGAATTTGCGTTTATAATTACGCGATTGCCGATTTTACAACCATCGTAAACAACGACGTTAGGATATATTATACTGTCATTGCCGATTTGTACACCTTGCCCAATGTACGTACCTGGGTAAATTATGCAGCCGTCTTTGATTCTCGCGTCGTCGGCTATCGTTACAAAATCATGAATATGGCAGTCCATGCCGATTTTCGCGCTGTCTGAAATTGAAGCTTTCGGGCTGACACCTATTTTTTTATGCTTACGATGCCCATGCAG
>JAFGPJ010000242.1 GCA_016936275.1 Sedimentisphaerales bacterium | reverse complement strand
ACCATCGAAGGCTTCGGCACGTGCCTGATTGCGTGGACCGGCAGGTTCCGCGAGCTATACCGTACGGAAGACTTCCAGAAAATTTACGTCCAGGGTGTCGGATTCAATATGCTCCGCGTGAATATGTGGGGACCGACCTACGAGAAGCCGACGGAAGATTTCCGGCAAATCCGCTGCGAGGATTTCGATATGGAAGCCAACAGCGGCCGGCCCCAGATATTCGTGGACTTCGGCCGGGGCATACTCAAGCTCAATTCTGACATTAAGATAATCGGCACAGTCTGGAGCCCGCCTTCATGGATGAAGGTGAATAAATCCATCACGGATAAGAAGTCCGGCGCAATTCGTGCCGGAGATTATCGAGGATTTACTAACAGGGTCGATCCGAAATACTTCAGACACTTCTGCAAATGGATGGTCGAATATGTGAAACTGCACGATAAATTGGGCGTTCCTTTTTACGCCGTAAGTCCCGGCAACGAAGTGCAGTTTACCCAGTCATTCGAAAGCTGCGTATGGGACGGCAAAGACTACGCCAATATTATCATCATGCTGCGCGAAATGCTGAACGCCGAAGGCTACGGCCACATGAAAATCTTCGGCCCCGAAACGATGACCAGCCACCTGTACGAAGGCGGCACCGGCTCCTACGTCAAGGCCATCAAGGATAATCCCAAGGCTTTGGAAGCCCTCGATGTCTTCGCCACTCATGGCTACGAAGACGGCGTCAAAGCTGAAATGTCGGCCACTTCCTCACGCCGGTTCTGGGAGTTGATTAAAGACACCGGTAAGCCCTTCTGGATAACCGAGGGCGGCACCGGTGGGCATGACTGGCCGGAGCCTATTCAAAAGGGCATCGGTAACGCCCTTCATAACGCACTCGTGGCCGGTAACTGCTCAGCCTTCGTGCCCTGGCAGATTACCGAAAGCCGAAAGAACACGCACGGCATTATGCTTATGAGCGATTATACCCCGAAGACCTACACGGCCATACACTACAGCAGGTTTATTCGGCCTGGCGCTATTCGCATCGATGCTCAGCCCGGTTTCGCCGACGTCCAGGTCGGTGCCTTTCTGCATCCGGACAGCGGGGAATTGGCCATCGTAGCAATTAATCCTGCCGATAAGGAGCAGGCATTGAACATGACCTTCAATAATCTTGAAGGACTGGCCACGCTGAAAATTTATCGCACTTCAGCCTCCGAGAACCTTAAAGAATGCGGAGAAGTACTGGTTAATGACAACAAAGCCGCCTTCCGGATGACACCCCAGAGCATTGTCACTTTCTCAGGAAAAATTACTCAATGAACAGATCTTTACATATATCGATTTTATTTGTGGTGTGGATGTTAAGTTTGTCTATGGCCGTTAGTCCGGGAGCAGGCATAATTGATAAACCTTTCATTCAGGAATACCACGAGGCATATCCTATCGGTCAGGAGCCCGGACAAAACGATGTAAGAGCGATTGCAGTTGATAGCAACGGCAATATTTGGGCCGGTACTAAATCAGGCGTATTTCGATTAGACACCAACACAAAGAAGTGGGCAGAACTCATGAGCAAAGCCGACACAGGCCCGGTGTATGACATTGTTGTTGATAGTGCCGGAACGGTTTGGATTGGCGCCTGGAACGGTATTTATAAATCGACGCCGAATGGTCTGCAAAAACTAAAACAGATCGATTGCCCAATCGCGGCACTCTGTGTCACCGAAAACGAAGTTATCGGATTGGGCGGTGACGGCATTTGGAGCATCGTTAACGACACCTGTATTTACAAACAGATGCCGTACTCAAGGCAGTTTCGTGCGGCGTTAGTCGCTAAAAACGGAGGATTATGGATTGCTACAGGGATGGGTTTGTACCGACACACGGAATCGGGGTATAAATTATATCAGAAAGAATCGGAACTGCTCGGTCCGGAGTTGCACGATATTGCTTACACCCTAGATGGCAACCTGTGGATCGGCGGACTTGGTGGCATCACCGTTTATAAAGACGATAAACGCATCCACAGTTTCACCCCTTCTGATGGTTTACCCAGCATTTTTGTTCAATGCTCAGCACAGGCTCCGAATGGTAATATGTGGGTTGGAACGGATCGAGGAATTGCACGATACGATGGAAAAAACTGGTCTATCCGGCACAGCAGGCGGTGGCTCCTCAGCGACGATGTGCGTGATATCACATTCGATTCACACGGCACCGCCTGGATTGCAACGGACAAAGGCGTCAGCGCAATTAAACGCAAGTCGATGAACCTTGCCGAAAAGGCGGATCATTTTCTCGACGTATGCCTTACACGGCACGTTCGCGAACCCGGATTAGTCGAAAAATGTTCGCTAACCACTCCCGGCGATGTAAATATGTGGCAGCCGCGGGACGATGACAACGATGGACAATATACCGGCATGTACCTTGCAATGGAGAGCTTTCGTTACGCCACGACAAAAGACCGCCGGTCAAAGGCCAACGCAAAGAAGGCATTCGAAGCACTTCGGTTCCTTCAGACCGTCACGGAGACGCCCGGCTTCGTTGCGCGCACAGTCATTCCGAGCTCATGGACGAAAATGGCCGACCCGAACAGAAAAATAACCGACCGGCAGTGGGCCGAGATGGTTGTTGAAAACCCACGAGAAAAAAGAGTCGAAACACGCTGGCATCATTCCAGTGATGGCAAGTGGCTCTGGAAAGGTGACACAAGCAGCGATGAAATAACCGGGCACATGTTCGGCTATTTATTCTATTACGATTTGGTCGCCGACGAGGCGGAACGACAGCTCGTATCCAGACATGTCAAAAATATTGTAGACTATATAATCGAAAACGGCTATATCTTAAAGGGCATCGACGGAACTCACACCAAATGGGGCGTGTGGTCTCCGGAAAAGCTCAACAACGACCCGGACTGGGCTCCGGAACGAGGTGTTAATTCCGTAGAAATCCTCTCGTATCTGAAGCTGGCTTACCACGTCTCCGGCGAGACCCGCTATCAAAAAGAGTACCTAAAATTGCTCTACGAGCACGATTATGCTGCCAATATAAGGCACGCTAAGACAACCAATCCCACGTGGCGTACACACATCGACGATGAGCTGCTTGCGCTTGCCTATCCGTGCCTTCTGATTCACGAAGACGACCCAAAACTGCAGCGTTTGTATCGAGAAAGCCTCAGTCATTGGCACGCTGCGGTGAAAGACGATTGTAGCCCGTTTTTCGAGTTCATCTACGGAGCCTGCTCAGGTAAAACACCCCAATTGGAAATCCCCACCGCCTATCTGCGCGACGCATCTCTCGATCTTATACGCTGGACAGTTGATAATTCTCGCCGCGAAGACATCAGGATCGTGCGCACACCCGAATGGGAAAGTCTTCAGACGAACCGTTTACTACCGCCCAGCGAACGCGGTGTAATCCGATGGGACGACAATCCATGGAAGGCAGTCCAGGGCGACGGCGGGCATACCGAAAGCGATGGAGTATGGTGGCTGCTGCCCTATTGGATGGGGCGTTATTACGGTTATATTCAGCCGCTCCAATAGAATGAGCTTAAACCGTATTACTCAAATTCTCAAATTCTTAAATAATTCTTGCAATCAACACCTATTGCAGATATAATATAATCGTAATATTATAGATTCAGATGGAAAAGCAACAAACAATCAATAAGCTTCAATGAACTCACGAAAACGTATTTAATGTGAGGCTTATAAGCGTGAGTTTATTGTTTCTTTAATAATGCTGGAGGTTTATGTCATGCGAAAGAGCAGCGGCTTTACCTTAATCGAGCTTCTCGTAGTTATCGCCGTAATCGCCCTTCTGCTGTCTATCCTCATGCCCGCCCTGAGCAAAGCAAAAGACCTCGCCATGGGAGCAGCCTGCAAGGGCAATCTGAAGAACTATACCTTTGCAATAGCTATGTACTGCGACGACTACGACGGTAAGTTTCCCCAGGCCGAGAGATGCTATTTCTCACAACTAAACGCCTATCCCGTCGAGTCGAGCGTTTCCGATCCCCTGCATTTACGCTGGTGTAACGGAGACGTTGACTTAAAGAGCCATCCCGAATACGGAGGACAGTTGTTTTCATATCTTATGGATGCGAAGTCCTTTATCTGCCCCGCGTTCAAGCGCCTGGCGGTCAGAAATTCCGATGACCAGTTCTTCCAGGCGTACGGTTCATCTATTCGAAATTACGAACCCTGGTACAACTACACCATGAATGCCTATGTAGGCAGTGATAATTCGGGTATAAGAGAGACCCGGGTTCTCAATATCTCCGAAGTCAGGAAACCCGCTACAACCTTCTCCTTCACTGAGGAAAGTTCATACGTGGATACGGAATATAATGCCTCAGGACTTAATGATACATTCATGATCCCCGGCGATGATACAATGGTACAGGGCTGGCTCAGCCAGGTCGGAGGCAATCCCATGCTGGTCGAGCCCGGCCCCGATAGTGTCGGTCAGTTTTATGATGTTATTGCAGGCTTCCACCACGCACCAACGGGTAACAAGCTCGGTGGAAGAGGAAACTGCGCCTTTATCGATGGCCATGTCGATTCCCATTACCGCAGAGAAACCTTTTACCTCGCCTGGCCAAAATAGTCAAAAAAACCCCTCAATAAATTGAGACAAAAAGAAAGAACCCCTCAATAAATTGAGACAAAAAGAAAGAACCCCTCAATAAATTGAGGGGCTAAATATAGAATCTTTGTGATTGGAATTTACGTAATCGATTCTGCTTTTTAGGGCTTGCTCGTCAAAACAGTATCGCTTGTCGAATCCTTTCGTCCAGACTCTGCCGGTCAAACCGATCTCACGAAGCGCAGCTTGCGCTGCATTTTTATAATAGCTGACAATCTTACCCATTGGAATCGGGACATAATCAACTACGATATGGACATGGTTGGAGCATACAGCAAGGGCAAGGACCTTTTGATTCTGCTGATTGGCTTTTTCGAATATGGCTTTCGAGGCGATTTCTCGGTGATTTTTTGAGAGCCTCACCGGATTTTTGGAAAGGTTCTGTTTATTCGAATCGGTAAGGGCCTGATTGGCGGCATAGGTCGTACCATCCTTCACGAATCTCCTCTCATCACCCTGAAGCCAGGTTCCATACGTCGTGAAGGTTATCATATATCCAAGAGTCTTCGCCATATTTAGCCCGGCAATTTATTGCCGGGTGCCTTTAATT
>JAFGPJ010000241.1 GCA_016936275.1 Sedimentisphaerales bacterium | reverse complement strand
GGTGCGTTGTATTTACATTATAGCAGTGGCAACTATACAAACTGCACGTTCTGCGAAAATCGCGCCATCCACAACGGACGGGCGATTTTCACGATGGCGACGAGCGGACCTTTCCTGATCAACTGTATCTTATGGGGTAGCGAGGGACACCAGGTCGACAGTAGAGCGATTGTCTCGTACAGTAATATCAGTTACCTGAAATATCCGGAAGACAACCGTGTGGGTAACATACATGCTGACCCAATGTTTGCAGATCCCGGCTATTGGGACACGAACGGTACGCCGAATAATTCAGAAGATGATCTCTGGATCGATGGTGACTACCATTTGAAATCTCAGGCCGGCAGGTGGGATCCGAACAGCGAAAGCTGGATTCAGGATGATGTCACCAGTCCGTGTATCGATGCCGGCGATCCGAATTCGGATTGGTCCGGCGAGACTTGGCCGCACGGCGGGCGAATCAATATGGGAGCTTACGGCGGCAATCGCGAAGCGAGCATGTCTTTAGATACAGGAGAGATGACGCTCCCTAAAGTGGCTTATATCTACTCGTATAACAATCATGTGGCAGGGAGCTTTGAGTCTTTACTTGAGAGCTATGGCTGTTCGACAACCTCGATAAGATTAAACGACGTTCAAGAAATATCTTTGGACTCATACGACCTTATCATAGTAGCAGAAGATACCCAATTCGAAGAAGCCACGAATGATCCTAATATTGTCACGGTAATAGAAATTTCCGGCAAGCCGGTTGTCGGATTAGGCAACGGAGGCTACGAGCTCTTCGGACTGCTGGGGCTATCTATCGGCAATCCTTTCGGAGGTCACGGCAGCAAGAACAGTATCAAAGTTGTCGATTCGAACAGTTCACTATTTAGTACGCCGTATCCTATTGAAATTCCCGAAGACCGGGTACTCCAGTTGTACACCGATACCAATAGCATAGGAATTTACCTTTGGCCGACAATACCCGATACAATTACTGTTTTCGGCAATGAAGTAAATGATGTTGGCTACTTTCCTTTGGTCATGCAGCACAGACAATATCTGCTCTGGGGATTTACCGAATCACCTCAGAAGATGACCGAAGTCGGCAAAACGCTGTTTATAAACGTCATTATCTGGACGGCAAACAAAGCCTAGGACAGCGATATCTAATAGCATAGATTCTCGATTCTGGATTCTTGATTCTCGAGCATCGAGTATCTGATATCGAGTATCGAGTTCTTTATTGTCCCGCCGCCTGTTTGGCCTTGTTTAGGACCATTCTTCCACGCCGGTTTACATTCGTGTTGTTCGTAGCTTTGAGAGCTTTCTGCATGGCTTCGATAACTTCACGCGGCTTTTGCTCGGCGATTTGCTCGCCTATTGCCACGGCTGCGAAAGCCGCCTCGTCTCTTATCGCCGGCTCTTCAATATGTGCCATTGCCATCGACAGCGCCTCAAGTGCCGGCACTGTGGACAATGCGCCCAGCAGAAGTTTCTTTTCTTCGTCGCGCTGGATCAGAGCCGCTGCCTGCCTGCAAATCTCAAGTTTCTTCGACGTCGAGAGCGAGCCATCCCGGGCAAGATTAATATAGCCGCGTAAAGCCGCTGTTTTGCGAGCGTTATCCGATGAGTTTTTCGCCAGAGCAAGCAGGTCCGGAGCAGCATCTGCCGTCTTCCACGAACACAGCACGCGGATTGCCGCGTCACTTACCTGGGCATTGGAATCCTTCGCCGCTTTTCGCACGGCGTTCAGGGCATCTGTTCCACCGATAATACTTAGCACTCTAAGCAAGGCGCTCTTTTGAGCGGGTGTCGCTTTGGTTAACTGGTTCGTGATTTTCGAGGTATATGACGCTGGATTGTCTGCTTTGGCACAAACGGCGCTCAGGGCCTGCTCGGCGGCATCAAGGTCCTGCCTGCTTTCAAATTGCACGAGCAATTCGAGCAATGCCGAAAATTCGGCGGGACTTCCAAGCTCTCCGACTCTTTTCAGCGCGGCCTGCCTGACTTTCGCATCCGGACCCTCGGCGGCTTTCAGCAGAGCAGGCACGCTCGATGTCATTCGCCTGCGCCCGATCAATTCGAGCGCCATCAGCCGCGGCTCGGTCTCGGTGTTATTCAGCATCGCCATAATAGCGGCGTCTGCCTGGTCACCCGGAATTGCAGCAAGGGCTTCCTCGGCGGCCTTGGAAATCTCACTATCGTTATCGGCCAGCAAGTCAGCCAGCACGGGCACGGCCGACGCATGGCCGATTTGCGGCATGGCTTCGATTGCCACGATACGAACGGATTTTTCACCGGAACCGGCAGCGGCAGACAGTGCCGGAACGGCCGCCGGATCGCCCCGTTTGCCTAATGTCCAGATGACCAGGATTTCTTTATCGACCGGCAAATCGTTCAACGCCGCGGTCAGCGCCTGGGTTACTTCGGTGCCCGACATCTCCAGAGCCGTCTGGCATGCGGCGGAGAACAGAATATAACTGTCGCTTCGTAAATACTCTTTCAGCAATGGCAGGCCCTCCTTTTGGCGGGTCAGGATTGCTCCGCGCACGGCTCCGCCGCAAACCTGGTGCGGGTCGTCCAGCTTGCGTAACTGATCGTAAATTTCGATAGCCTGTTGTTTGCGGCCTTCGGCGACGGCAGTCTCGGCACAACGGAACAGCCCTTCGCATACGTTCAGCTTATTTTGTCCGGAGGTACGTTTCAGCTCATTTTCAAGCGCGCTGGCAGCCGTGGAATTACCGATACTGCCTAATGCCCGCGCCGCCGCCTGTGCAACGACTGCATCAGAATCTCGGAGCATCTTCGTTAACGTTTCAACCGCTTTAGCATCGCGGCGGACTCCGACGCTGCCGATAACGCCGACAAGCGGGGTTCCTCTAAGCTTGCCGAGCGCATCTCTCAGGACCTCGTCCACGGCCGGGTCTTTAATCGTCTCCAGCGCGTAGCGGGCCATGTGCGAGAGTTTCTCATCGCCGAGCAATGCCACCAACGGCGCTATGGATTTCTCAGTGCCTATCAGCGCCAATCCCCGGCAGGCATCGACTTTTTCTTTATGAGTCGCGTCGCTCGATTGTATTACGGCAATGAGTTTATCCTCATCGGTTGCAGGCGGGACCGTCTGTGCGGACATTCGGGCCGTTCCGGCAAGCATTAACGTGATAATCAGGATAATGTGTATTTTTGACTTTAACATGGCTCGATTTCCTTTCTTTAGATAATCCACGGTTCACGCATAGCACGGCTGCGGAATCGGTTTGCCTGTGGATCGTTGATAAATTCTTCTTTCACCGGATCAAATTTCAGATCTCGCTTCAGCCACATGCAGATGTTGGCCGCGTGTACGGTAGTCATCGAGCGATGCATCACAACCGGATTGGCCACCGGCTGCCGACGTGATTTCACGCAATCGAGAAAATCACGAACGTGGCTCATCGGTCGCCCCGTTCGGGCCTGGTAGTCATAAACGAGCTTACGGAAGTCGTCCAGCATCGCGGGATTGGAAACATCCGGCTTGGAGTAGCCGTCGCCTACCGCGACCCAGCCTTCGGTCCCTTCATAGCGAATTGCACAGGAGCCGTGGAAGTATTTGTTGTCCATGTCACGCTCGAGAATCATCTTTATGCCGTTTGCGAACAGCGTCTCCATTTTATCGCCGGATTCGTTGTTTACATATTTATATTCGATTGCCGAGGTATCGGCTGCTCCCATTCCGACCTGGCACTGTGCGAATGTGTGAGCGCCCCATTCGCCTATGCAGCTCGTATGGAAATCGTAGAAGCCTCGCCAGCCGCCGCGGGTGTATGATGAGTTGTAAGGCCGCCAGGGACACGGGCCGAGCCATGCGTCCCAGTCCACCTCTTCTTTAGGCGGCAAAGGTTCTGCAGGCAGCCAGTCGTGTCTCATTTCCGCCGCGTCCCACGGGGCGATGTGCGCTCGGACCGTGTGTACATCACCGAGCCGGCCGAGACGAAGCATCTCGTTGCAGAAAGTGAAGTTTCCCTCGCTGAGCCGCTGCGTCCCGGTTTGATAAATCCGGCGATAGCGTCTTGCCGTATCCACCACGCCCTGACCTTCGGCGACAGTCATGGACGAAGGCTTTTCGGAATAGACGTCTTTGCCAGCCCGCATCGCCAGAATAGAGGCAAACGCATGCCACCGGTCGCCGGTAGTGACCAGTACTGCATCAATATCGGTTCGCTCGGCAAGAAACTCGCGCGTATCGTGGTATATCACGCAGTCTTTGTTGCCGTAGCGAGTGTCCACAATTTGTTTGACAGCCTCGGCACGCGACCTCTGAGGATCGCACGTTGCGACGAACTGCACGTCCGCCTCCGGCAGCATCCATCGCAGGTCGTGGGAGCCGCGGTTTCCGATGCCGATGCCGCCGAGAATAATTCGCTCGCTGGGCGGCACGGCCCCGTTTCGACCGAAAACCGAGGCCGGAACGATACAAGGCGCCGTAAGCCAAGCTGCCGTACGCTTCAGAAACGCTCGCCTTGAAAGGTTTGTTTTGTTCTTTTGCATGAGAAGTCTCCTTTTACATTTTCGATTTTCGATTTCCGATTTAATAATCCCCAATCAGCAATCGGTTTTCATCAACCGGCTTATTGTACCGTTTAAAAGATGCTGCGCCAATGACATAGAAAAAACAATTATCCTCACGCTCTTATGGCTTCCAGCAGCCAATCTTTAGGCTTTCCAGACGTCTTGATGACTGAACTTACTCTCAAAATTAAGAAATTTATTTTTCGGCAAACTAAAATGACCGACTTAACGTAGGACTAATATAGTCCTATATATAATAATTAAAATTAATTATGGATGATGCAGGTTTTTCGGCTTTTAAGAGAAAGGAGACATATCATGTTTTTCAGAAAATTCAAATCAATAGCTAATTCTGGTTCAAGAATTGAATTAAGGCTGTACATGCTTTTTTGCGCTGCTTCAGCAGCCATTTTAGCTTTGTCAAGTGTTGCCGGAGCGGAGATAGCAAATTTAAATGTTGCTGCGGACACATTCATTAACAGTGGCTGGCCCAATAACAACGCCGGAACAACAGGCTGGTTTGACGCCGGAAGAGACGGCGCTGGCGGCATACGCCGCGGGCTGTTTCGGTTCGACCTGAGCAGCATTCCTGCCGGCTCGACCATTACTTCCGCGGAGGTGCAACTGACCGTTGTCAAGGTTCCCGGTCAAGGTCCTACTAATTCCACGTTTGACCTTTTCCGCTTACGGGCGGACTGGAACGAAGGAAGCAAAGGCGGCAATAACGGCTCAAACGCATCGAACGGGGAGGCCACCTGGAACGCGCGGATGCGCGGGACTGCGAACTGGACCAGCCCCGGCGCTAAAAGCGACGCCGTAGCCACCTCCAGCGCCTCAGCGGCAGTGAGTTCGTCTTTCAACGCGAGATACTCATGGAGCGGGGCCGGCCTGGTTGATGACGTTCAGTTCTGGCTGGACAATCCCTCGCAGAATTTCGGCTGGCTTTTGACCAGCCGGGCTGAAAGCTCGAGCCGCTCCGTACGAGGCTTTGCCGCCCGCCAGAGTGGTGCAAACGCCGGTAAGCTCATTGTCAACTACACGGCTCCCCCACCACCCAATTCGGCACCCTTCATATTTATTACCAGCCCGTTGGATGGAGCAAGTTTCGTGTCCCCGGGGGACGTTACAATAGAAACAACAGCTCTGGATTCCGATGGGACCATCACAAAGGTTGAGTTCTTCGATAATACAACCTCACTTGGGTCAGTTACCAGCGTCCCATTCGCCAGTATGTACAATCTGTACGCCGGCACTCATTCTTTGACGGCGGTGGCTACGGACAACAATGGCGCAACCGCTACGTCGGAACAAGTTACGATAAACGTCAACACCGTGCCTATCGAGAATCCTATCCCGGAGCCAATTGTCAAAGGTGATATCACCATCGAGCTTAAGACCATTGTCGATGGCCTTAGCGCACCGCTCGGAATGGCTGTTCCGGATGACGGCAGCGAACGGATGTTCGTTTACGATCAGGCCGGCTTAGTATGGGTCGTGACTGAGAACGCCGGTAAGCTGCCAACGCCTCTGATGGATGTGAATGACCGTTTGGTTTCGTTAGGAAGGTATGATGAACGCGGCCTGCTCGGTTTAGCGACGCATCCGTATTTCACACAATTTCCATTTATTTACACATATACGTCAGAGCCTGTCGACGGCCCGGCGGATTTCGTTAACGTAATGCCCGAAGGAGTGGAGAACAACCATCAATCGGTGATAGCAGAATGGCAGATATATCCTAATGATCCCAACCGGGTTGATCCGAACAGCCGGCGGGAAATACTCCGCATCGACCAGCCCCAGAGCAATCACAACGGCGGCACCCTGCGATTCGGGCCGGATGGATTTCTCTATATCTCCCTGGGGGACGGTGGTCGTGCCAATGACGTGGCCGACGGACATGTCCCCGGCGGCAATGCCCAGAGCCTCCAGAGAATCTACGGCAAAGTAATTCGTATCGATGTTAACGGCAGTAATTCGGCCAATGGCCAATATGGCATACCGAAAGACAATCCGTTCGAAGGCACCGACTCGGTTCAGGAAATCTACGCATACGGACTGAGAAATCCATATACTTACAGCTTCGATAGTCTGACCGGCGATTTATATTTGGGCGATGCCGGCCAGAACAATATCGAGGAAGTGGACATTATCGTCAATGGCGGCAACTACGGCTGGAACCTCAGGGAAGGCAGCTTCTGGTTCGATTCGGTAACTGATAACATTGGTAGCGTTGTGACCGGCCCAGTGCGCCCGGAGCCGCCCGACCTTATTGACCCGATTGCCGAATATGATCACGATGAAGGCGCCGTAGTCGTTGGCGGCTATGTATATCGGGGCACTCAGATACCCGCTTTGCAGGGTCGCTACGTGTTCGGCGATTGGGGCTCGTTCGGTGCTCCAAGCGCCAGGCTCTTTACGCTCGATCCGAATTTCGTTATCGAAGAGCTTCGAATCGGACTGGCTGATCGTCCAGCGGATTTCTGGCTGCGAGGATTCGGTCAGGACGCTGACGGTGAGCTGTACATCTTTGGCTCTACCGTCCTCGGGCCAAGCGGTGACACAGGCGTCGTACTGAAGATTATGCCATCGAATACACAGTTTATCGCCGAGCTTTCCGGGGCCGCAGCCGGCACGGACTCTCAGGCCACCGGCCAGGCTTCATTTGAGCTAAGACCGGACGGCAATTCGATATCGTATCAGCTTGAGGTACAGGGTATCGAGAATGTTAATATGGCCCATATTCATATCGCCTCGGAACCGGGCGGCGATGGCCCGCCGGCGGTATGGCTGTATCCTGATGCGCCACCGGCAACTCTGATAGAAGGTGAATTCACGGGATTGCTGGCAGAAGGCCAATTTACAGACGCCAATCTCACAGGTCCGCTGGAAGGCCTTACGCTTGACGACCTGCTAACGGCTATAAATGAGAACAGGGCTTATGTCAATGTCCATACACAGGAATTTCCAGCCGGTGCTATACGCGGTCCATTACAGCCGGTAATTCCACCGACTCCGTTTGCTGCCGAGCTTTCCGGGGCCGCAGCCGGCACGGACTCCCAGGCTATCGGTCAGGCTTCATTTGAGCTACATCCGGACGACAATTCGATATCGTATCGGCTTGAGGTACATGGTATCGAAAATGTTAATATGGCCCATATCCATATCGCCCCGGATCCTGGCGGCGATGGTCCGCCGGCCATCTGGCTCTATCCGAGCACTCCGCCGGCCCTGTTGATTCCGGGCGAATTTAGTGGTGTCCTTGCTGAGGGAATATTCACCGCCGCAGACTTCATAGGCCCCCTGGAAGGTGGAACGCTTGACGACCTTATTGCCGCGATAGAAGATAACCGGGCCTACGTGAATATTCATACAGAACAATTCCCAGCAGGTGAGATCCGCGGTCAATTACAATAGATAGCCAATGCGGCTTAAAAATAAAGAAGGGCTGACGAACGTTTCAAACTGTCAGCCCTTTTTAATTTGTGTGTAATAAGTAAAGGCGGCCTTTGTAGCAAGCTTCAAAATAAGTCCCCACGGCCAGGTCAAAGCACTATGCAGCATTTTATTCTTCCATCAATTTGCCAATAATGATCCACTCGGTTATCGGGGCGTTCTCCTGCTCCATCAATATTTTTTCAAAATGATAAGAGACAAACCAAAACGCGGCAGGCCGAATCCAAGCGTTACCTCATTATTCATGATGTCGATTTGTTTGGTCGGCTCTAACATTTGTAGTTCCATAGCAGCCGTGAGTTTGGCAAGCATTTGAGGGCTGGGATTTTGCGGGCTGCCTATTTCGAGCCATTTGGCATAGGCGTTGCTGTGGGTATCGTCGATACGATAATGAATTACATTGACTTTCAGATCGAAATCCTGCGGCAGTTTAACTTTAAGCTGAATTGGAGTAGATTCGGCAGGAACGAGAAAATCGTGATAGTTCCAGATAAGAATCTTCACGCTTTGATCATCGGCAATGGCCATGCCGTTTATGTCCGGCCGGACGCGAACACTCGATTTGAGTATCTCATCAAGACTTACTGCTCCGTCACTTGTCAGCGGCAGCTCATCTCCGGTCAATTGCCCCAGCATTTTAAAGGCGTTCAGCACCGGCTTGTGAATTCCGTTAGTCGCAAGCGTTCTATAGCCCTCGAACCAGGGCATGCCGTCGAACATAAAGGCCCAGCTCAGCACGCCCTTGAGATTGACTTTTTCCTGTTCGGCAAGGTCCAGCGAGTATTTCATCATAGCCGCCACGTAAGCGCCGTAGGCGGGAACATTTCTGTATCCTCGTTCCGGAGATTTAGAAGCTGGCATCGCCGCAGCCCCGTCAGGATCGGCCTCACCGATGATGATGGGTGTATTTCTGAATTCCGGAAAGCTGGCGACCATAGCAAATCCTTTACGATGTTTTTCAAGCTGGCCTTTCATGCTCATCCGAACGTGGCCATCCCTGAAATCTATGCCGCCCTTGGCGTGGAAGCCGATATAATCGAGCCGTGTGCCGGTTTTTCCCGTTAGAGAATTTTTTTCACTTGCGCAGTGGGTCAGGAATCTCCGCATAAACCGCCCGACGCCGGCGACATGCGGGCCGCCGAGAATCGTTTCCGGCATGACTTCGTGTAACGCCTGCTCGGTATATTCGAAGAGCTTGACATAATCTTCGTACGTGCCCTGGAAATAGAAGATGTCCGGCTCGTTCCACAGCTCCCACAACCAGGTTTTTTCTGCATTTTTATATCTAACTTTCGTGTGGCGTGCCCATTGGCGAATCAGCTCGGCCCATTTATCGTAATCTTTCGGAGGAAAGAACACTCCCATACCCTCGTTGGGCCCGAACGGCTTAGGCGGCCTGTACGGCTCAGGTCTTACGGAAAGGTCTTTCGGCATCAGTCCGATTTCAACCAGCGGCCGGCATCCCGATGTAGTGACTGCATCCATAATACCATCCATAATTCGCCAGTCATAAACCGGATTGCCGTTTTCGTCTTCGGTATAGACGTTTGTCGAGCTCCATTTAAGAGAAGCGACGCCGTCGCCGCTGTTGAGCAGAAAATGCTGCCTTAGATAAACCGGCTCGGGATTAATCCGTGCTACGGTTCTCATCATCGCCATACAGTCAGGCGTTGTCGTATAGTTGCATTCGTCATAACCGTAATACTGCCAGACATGCTTTAGCTGCCTGCCTTGTTGTGTGGCGTCCACCTGAATCGAAACAATCTCCGGTCCGGCGCATACACTGCGGGCAAGAACTATAATCACCAAAGAAAGCAAATGACAAATACGTTCGATGTAAAATCGGGTATTCACATTTTTCCCTTCCGAATCAATTTAATTGAGCGAGCATTGTCTTGGCACCAAGATGATCGGGGCCGGCCTCAAGGGCCTGGTTAAATTCCTGCCTGGCCTTGTCCTTTTCGCCGAGTCCGAGGTAACCGAGCCCGGCTAAGTAATGCCCGTTCGCCAGTCTGGACCGCTGAGACTGCTGCTCGCCGAACTTTGCGAAAAAGTCGATCTGCGAAGACGTTCGTTGGAGTTCCTCTTTTCCGGATTCTACAAGGCCCTGAAAGATTTCTTCGACGTTCTCTTTCTTTCCGAGCTTCGTAAGCGAAAGTGCCTGATAGTACCGCTGTGCGCTTCGATCACCTCGCGAACGTCCACCCGACGATGATGACGATTCGGTCCAGAACTT
>JAFGPJ010000023.1 GCA_016936275.1 Sedimentisphaerales bacterium | reverse complement strand
TAATAAGTGCAACTAACTGCCGCGATCGCATAATGATAAGTCCTTGTAAAAAAGTAACTCATAGCGTTAAACGCCGTTTGTTGGCGAATCTCCATGTTTCGTTTTTTCGCTCAAAACGGTCGGTAAAACCAAACTCATCAAACCGGATTCGCCGGGAAGCTCCGCGCAATTGGGCCGAGCCGCCCTTAAGACTACTTATGTCATACGAATCCAATCCGGTTACCCGGCAGGCAGGTCGGAGATATGAAACGACAAGTGAAAATGATTACAACCTAACGATTATGATAAGCTTTTCAAACCTGCCTATATGTCTTTTCTTCCATAAGGGCGCAAATCCCATGCGCAAAAAATCCTCGACTAAAAAAGTTTTAAGCCAGCATGAAAAAGAACCTTTAGTTTGGCAGGCAGATTCGGGATATGATAAGACAAACAATTATGATAGCTACTCAAATTATAATAAATTCAAGCCTGCCTGTTTATATATACGAATGTAACACAAATTAGTTTTCTCTATAAATTAAATTTCGGCAAATTTCATAGATTTTCTTTAAGATTTAACACAATCCGGCATCGAATATACAGATTGCACTGATACCGGTCATAAAAGACGGGTGGCAGCCTCAAAGCCGAAGGCTTTGGGGATGGTCGCTGAATTACAGATTTTACAGAGGCCGGTCATAAGCGGCCGGGCGGCCTTCTGTTTTGTCCGGTCACTTTTTTGGCCGAACCGCCAATGTCCTGCCGCATTTGGTCGGCAAAGGCCATTAGCCGTTTCACTATTTCCGGGTGCCGGGCCGAGACATCGTGCTGTTCGCCTATGTCGTTTTCGAGGTCAAACAGTTCTGCCCCGATTTCGGCCTGCTCATATTCGGCAGGTTGACCGCCCTTGCCGCCCGGTCGGCCGGCGAGTGTTCGGTAGCTATGGGGCAGGTGCAGCTTCCACTTGCCGCTGCGGACAGCCTCCAGCCTGAAACCGCTGTAATAGAAAAACGCTTCATGCGGCGATTTGGCGCCGGGCACGCCCGTTATCAGCGGCCAGATGTCTTTGCCGTCAATGCGGTGAGCGGGCAGCTTCGCCCCGGTCAGCTTTGCGACGGTCGGCAGAATATCCATTGTCGATACCGGTTCAGTGCAAGCCGCGCCGGCGGGGATTATGCCGGGCATGCGCATGAGGGTCGGTTCCCTCTGGCCACCGTCGAACGTTGTGCCCTTTCCCTCGCGCAGGGGCTTTGCCGAGCCGGCGTGGTCGCCGTAGCTCAGCCACGGCCCGTTGTCCGAACAGAATATCACCAACGTCTTTTCGTCGATGTCCAATCGCTTCAACGTCGAAAGAATCTGCCCGACCGACCAGTCGATTTCCATCATAACGTCGCCGTACAGACCTTGCTCGGATTTGCCCTTGAATTTGTCGGATACAAACAATGGTACGTGGGCCATTGAATGAGGCACATATAAAAAGAACGGCCGATCCTTGTTCTTCTCGATGAATCTCACTGCACGTTCGGTGTACCATGTAGTAAGCTGAGTCTGGTCGGGATTGTATTCGATTATCCTTTCACCCTCGATAAGCGGCAGATCGGGGAAGCTCCTGTTGGTCGGGTGTTTCGGCCACATGTCGTTCGAGTACGGCAGGCCGAAATATTCGTCAAACCCGTGCCGGGTCGGCAAGAATTTAGGGTGATGGCCCAGGTGCCATTTGCCATAACAAGCAGTTGCGTAGCCCAGCGGCTTGAGCGTTTCGGCAATGGTTTGCTCCTCGTCGCTGATGCCGATTTTAGCGTCCGGGCCGATGACGTTCGGCAGGCCGACTCGCTGCGGATAGCAGCCGGTCATCAGCGCCGCCCGTGAAGGCGTGCACGAAGGCGCAGCGGCGTAAAAATCGGTGAACTTCATGCCCTCTGCCGCCATCCGGTCGAGGTTGGGCGTTTCGTATCCCTTTGCCCCGAAGACACCGATGTCGGCGTAACCTACATCATCGCAGAATATAATAACAATATTCGGTTTATTTGTAGATTCCCGCTGGAAATTTTTTACACAACCCGGTAAAGCCAGTGTCGCTGCCGCCAGACCTGCGGCTCTTAGAAATTCACGCCTGTTCAAATTCCTGTCCATTGAAGATTCTCCTTTTTTCTATTTCCTTCAGGTCGATTTCTTTATAGGTTACCCCTATTCAGAAGGTTGCCTCATTCTCTTTTGCCCTTCACGCATTGTTGTACTATCTCCTCCCGCAATTCGGCCATCCATTTTACCTCCTGTGCAGCTCGGTGAGCGGACGGATTTATCAGGAACCGGTTGAAGCCCCGGTAACCGTATCGGGTCAGCAACAACAACATTTCCCTCAGGGACTCTTGTGACGGAAAGGCCCACTGACTGCCGAAAGAGTCTCCGGCCGCCAGCTCCGCCGATTCCGCAGCGGCCCACTCGTCATCGGTGAGATGTGGCCGGACGTAACCCACTTCATTGGCCCAAAGATGCTTGGTGCAGCCACTTTCCCACTGCACTTTCTCAAGCCATTGGGCGAGATTGGCCAGCGTGGAACGCTCCTGCTTGCTTCCATTTCCATAATGGTTGCGAATCAATCCATCTACGCCTTCTCGCAAGGCCCAGCGATGCATCGCCAGATATTGTTCGGTGTCGCCTGAAATGGCGGCCGAGCAGGTAAAAATCGGCACGTTTCCGATCATCTCTTTGGCCAGCTTCGCGTACCGGGCCAGCCAATGGCCGCAGAACCAAACACGGAATTCGTCCTGCACCCGGCTTATGGTACGCAACTGCTT
The DNA here is from genome assembly GCA_016936275.1 of Sedimentisphaerales bacterium. GTDB lineage: Bacteria > Planctomycetota > Phycisphaerae > Sedimentisphaerales > Anaerobacaceae > JAFGPJ01. The sequence goes on along the minus strand of JAFGPJ010000023.1, from coordinate 2,163 downwards.
TAACGTGCCAGCCAGGCCCCATGTCGTCCTCGCTCCGGCCCACGATTCCTCCCGTTCCGCCGCCTCATCCGAATGGGCCAACTCTGGAGAAAAGGGGTGCAGCGGAACCTGCCATTGCACCTGATCGAACGAGGCATGGCGAGTGCCAAATTGGCGGTTCAATTCCTCGATGCCGTCAAATCGCCGGGCTATCCAATCACGATAGGCTTCGAGTGCCGCTTCATCACGTCGGATGTCCAGATAAGTCCGGGCCGTCAGAAGCGACGATGGAAAGGTATTGATTTCGTCGCCAAACTGCAATCCCCGCAAACCCGGCTTGGCATAGGCGGAACGAAAGTCTTCTATGCTGTGCCGATAGAACTCGCGGATGCCCGGCTTCCACAACGCCGGCAGACCGTTAATGCCGGGTAGTTCAGCCAAACGAATTTCCATAGCCAGCAGAAGTCGGAGCGAGGTCGATTGCGGAAAGCGAATCGGTTTCAGCCGCACTCGAAAAGTTTTCCCGCCGCGCCGTTCGTCATCGCCTTCGTGCTCGACTTTCGAGCCTGGCTCCGGGACGGTTGGGACCACGCTTTCCACCTTGTCACTGATATCGCGGCGCTGACTGCGTTCCATGTCGAACAGCAAGGCGTGCGTGCGCTCCGGCTTGGCTTTGTTCCGCTCAGCAGGGTGGACCGGCAAGTGGACCTGGAAATCCGGGGCGAGATACTTCGCCGAGTATTCTGTGACGTCCCGGACATCCCGTATGAAAACGACCGCCTTGTCCGATGCAGCAATGAGGTCGCCGTAGCGCCAGGGCCAAAAAGCGTTCAACGTTCCATAATAAGTAGCTCCGGCCTTTTCCAACAGATCGGACATTTCATTCACACTTCGAACGATCCCGGGATCGGGGCCTGAGATGGGCCACTGCTCGGAAGGCATTAGCGTGAACTGGTCGAAGCCGGCCCTGAGCATTCGAGCCGGATCTCCGTTGCCGGTGAAGCCGAACCGCACGTATGGCTTGCCGTCCCACCACATCAAATGGTTTTCGTCAATCTGCCACTTCCGACCCTGGTATTCGCCCGACGAATTCTGCCGGCGGCCACCGAATCCCGGCAGCGCTAACACCGTCGCCGTCAAACCTGCGGCTCCTAAAAACTCACGCCGGTTCAATAAATTGCCGCTCATTACAAAATCCTCTGCTTGTCATTTCTTATTTAGCGGCCAGGGCTGGACGCCGCACCTGGTCGCCCATGAATCATATAAAGCCTTTAACTGCTCGACCTTTTCAGGATGTTTATCTGCCAGGTTTGTCAGCTCGGTTCGGTCGGCCCCGATATCGTAAAGCTCCCATTTGTCCGGATGCCTGGAGACAAGCTTCCACTTGCCCTGACGAACGGCGCGGTTGCCCTCGTGCTCCCAATAGATCGCTTCGCGCTGAATCGGCTTGTTATCGAAGGCCGGCACGAGACTCCTGCCCTCGGCCGGGGTAATTTTGCTGCCCTTGTATTCGGACGGATATTTCGCGCCGGCGACGTCCACACAGGTGGCCATAATGTCGATCAGGTGGCCGGGCTGGCACCGCAGCTCATTACGCGCTATTATTCGCGCGGGCCAGTGTGCTATCAGTGGCGTGCTGATGCCGCCCTCGTGCACCCAGTGCTTGTAGAGACGGAAAGGAGTATTGCTGGCGTTGGCCCAGGGCCGGCCGTAGGCGATGTAAGTATCGGCCGGGCCGGGCATCACGCCTCTGCCAGTCCGCACCGGCCGACCGTCACGTGTGACCTTCGGCTGCATATCGGGCTGCAGCTCGTCTTTATCCATCGGCTTCAATGGGGTATTTTCTGAGGAGTCCGGCTTGATAGCACCTTGACTACCGTACTCCTCGGCGCAGCCTCCGTTGTCGGCCAAAAAGAAAATCAACGTGTTATTGAATTTTCCGCTCTGTTTGAGCTGTTCGACGATCCGCCCGATGCCATGATCCATACAATCAAGCATCGCGGCGTAAACTTCCATCCGGCATGCGAACCACGCTTTGTCTTTGGCTTCGGTCCAGGGCGGCACGGCTTTATCGCGCGGCGTTATCTTCCACTCGCTTTTGACGATACCCATTTCTATCATTCGCTTATACCGCTCGTCGCGCAGCTCGTCCCAGCCGCCATCGTATCGTCCTTTATACCTGGC
>JAFGPJ010000240.1 GCA_016936275.1 Sedimentisphaerales bacterium | reverse complement strand
GATTGTCGGTTTTTCATTCAAGCAACTGTAAATCTGCTCGCATGTGAGGTTCTCAATAAAGCTAATCTATGATATTGTTATTTTCATCGAGAACGGCAACTTTCGGCTTGAAATCTTTTGCTTCTTCCGGCGTTAGAAAACCGAAGCCGAGAATGATAACGATATCTTTTGGCTTAATCAACCGGGCCGCGGCGCCGAGAATTACGATCTTGCGGGAACCGGCTTCGGCCGGCACGGCGTACGTCTCAAGCCTGTTGCCATTGTTCAAATCTGCGATCAGAACAGATTCGTAGGGCAGAAACCCCACCGCTTCCATTAGCTCCGAATCAATCGCAATGCTGCCGGGATAGTGAAGCCTGGTCTCCGTTACCCTTGCGCGATGTAACTTGCTTTTTAATATCTTTACAAACATGATATAAACTCACAATATGATTTATTGCTTACCTGCGATTATTGAGACACATTATACACAACTACTTGCCTGTGTCCACCAGAATGTTGTCGATTAATCGGGCCGGGCCGACTTTGACGGCTACTGCAGCGAGGATTTTGCCGGCGATTTTATCTACGCTCTCAAGCGTCTCGGCGTCGACAATGCTGACATATTCGATCTGGCCAGATGGAATCTGCTGCAATATTTTTCGCATCTCAGCAATGATTTGGTGTGCTTCCGTTGTGCCGGCGTCGATCATCCCGCGGCACGTTTGAAGTGATTTATAAATGTTCGCCGCATCTTTTTTTTGCCGGGCGGTCAGGTATTGATTTCTGCTGCTGACAGCCAGGCCGTTCGGCTCGCGGACTGTCGGGCAGATGACAATCTCCAGCGGCATATTCAGATCAACGACCATGCGCTTTATTACAATAGCCTGCTGGGCGTCTTTCTGGCCGAAATATGCTGTATCTGGAGTAACGATATTAAACAGCTTGGTGCATACTGTTGTCACTCCTCGAAAGTGCCCCGGCCGGGACTTGCCGCATAACGGCTCGGTCAATTTCTCGACATTTACCCATGTGATGTTCTCAGCGGGATACATTTGCTCGGGCGATGGGGCAAAAACCACATCGACACCGGCCTTTTTGCAAATCTTCAAATCAGCATCCAGGGGTCGCGGATATTTCTCGAAATCTTCCCCTGGCCCGAACTGCGTGGGGTTGACGAAGATGCTGACAATGACAAAATCGCAATCTTTAACGGCTGCTTCAATCAGCGAAATATGCCCTATGTGCAGCGCACCCATTGTAGGAACCAGACCAATCTTCCTGCCTTCGTTTCGAGCATTTTTCACAATTCTTCTGACCGACTCTATTGTTTCTGCGACTTCCATTTTAAGACCTCAATCGGATCTGTAATTGCGAGGACTGCGAAGCAGGCCGTGGCAATCTTACCTTCTACATTGTAGATTGCTACGTGCCGCCTGCAATAGCGAAATGGCCGGCGGTGTAATATTTTATTTGATTCGCCAGCGAATCTACGTTCGTGCCTTGCGATGCTGATATACGAATAACCGGGCATGATTTCCATTGCTTAAAAAGCTGCTCGTAATCGCAGTCAAGTGCATGGAGAAACTGCAATTCAATCTGCTGCTCGTATGGGCGGTTCCGGTTGTGGATACGATCCATGCAATGCTCTTCCGAATCGTGCATATAGATAACCAGCACCGGAGAAGATACTTTCTCTGCGAACGGCGGGTAGATTTTTTCGTACAAAGCAAGCTGCTGTGCATCGAGCAGACGCCCGGCGTAAATCATCTCTTTTTCGAAAACGTAATCACTAATGCAAATTCGTCCGGGATCCAGCTTACCGGCATCCAACTGTTTGGCCCTGCAGGTCAAAAAAAACAACTGCGAATCCAGTGCCAGCTCTTTTTTACCGGCATAGACATCCGGCATAAAAGGATTCTCATCGTAAGGTTCGAGCAGTACCTCACAGCCAAGATAATCCGCCAGCTTTTTTGCCAAAGTGGTTTTGCCGACACCGATATTACCCGCTATGCTGACAAGCTGTGGCTTATCAGGGTCGAGAGCGAAATCGCAGTCGTTCAATCGAGAATTTAATTCGTTGAACGAGACATTCATTACAGGATGAAGCAACCGGCCGTTAAGCTGGCAAAGTCCTTTAAGCACGAACGAACGCAGGTGTATCTGTGGATGCGGAACAGTCAAATCGGGAGTTTCCAGTATTTCTTTGCCGAACAGCAAAAGGTCCAGGTCAATCGTCCTTGGCCACCATTGTCCACGCCGGGCCCTGCCGAGCTCGCTCTCGATATCGCTGAGCGTCTTATGCAAATCCACTGCGATCAGCGTCGTCTTGATCTCTGCGACTGCATTAAGGAACTTGGGCTGTTCGGTCGACGACAGCGCAACCGTCTCGATTATGTCACTTGCTTTGACAAGCTTGACGTGTTCGACCTCGCTTAGCCGCTTGAGAGCTTCTTCAATGAAGTTTTTCCTGTCGCCCAGATTGCTGCCCAGCCCGATGTATGCCGTCCGTTCAATCATTAAGAAATGGTCCTGATCCGTTCGAGTGCTTCTTTGACATTGACCGGCGTGCCGAAGGCCGTTAATCTGACGTAGCCTTCCCCTGCTGAGCCGAAGCCTGCGCCGGGCGTAGTTACGACGTGTGCTTTGTTGAGCAGAATATCGAAAAACTCCCATGAGCCCACGCCCTCGGGTGTCTTGAGCCAGAGATAAGGGGCATTGACGCCGCCGTAAACCGTGTAGCCGATATTGCCGATCTTCTCGCGGATAAGCTTTGCGTTGCTCATATAAATATCGATGGTCTTTTTGATCTGTTTTTTGCCGTCTTTTGTGTAAATCGCCGCGGCCCCCGCCTGGGTTACATACGATACGCCGTTGAACTTCGTACAGTGCCGGCGTTTCCATATCGGGGCCACCTCAACCGCCCTGCCGTCTTTCGTATAAGCTTTCAACTGCTTCGGAATGACAGTAATGGCACACCGAACACCGGTAAAGCCAGCCGTTTTAGAGAAACTGCGAAATTCGATTGCGACGTCTTTTGCTCCATCGACCTCGTAGATCGAGTGCGGAATATCCGGCTCGGAGATAAATGCTTCATAAGCAGTGTCATATAGAATGATAGCCTTATTCCGGCGGGCGTAATCCACCCATTCGGCAAGCTGCTGCCTCGTCGCAACCGCACCGGTCGGATTGTTCGGGAAGCACAGATAAATCAAATCCACCTTCTCAGCGGGCGGTTCCGGCACAAAATTGTTCTCTTCGGTGCAGGGCATATACACAATCCCCTCGTACCGGCCGTTTTCCGCTGCCGAGCCGGTCCTGCCGGCCATAACGTTCGTATCCACATAGACAGGATAAACCGGATCCGAGACCGCCACAACGTTGTCCAGCCCGAAGATTTCCTGCATATTGCCTGTGTCGCACTTGGTCCCGTCGCTGATGATTATTTCATCAATATCGATTTCGACGCCGCGGGCTTTGTAGTCATTGTCCCGGATAGCTTCTCTCAGGAATTCATAACCGATGCCCCCATCGTCATATCCCTTGAAAGTCTCGGCCCGGCTCATCTCGTCGACCGCCTTTTTCATAGCGGCCGTTACCGCCGG
>JAFGPJ010000239.1 GCA_016936275.1 Sedimentisphaerales bacterium | reverse complement strand
TGAAAGACCGGCCCTGGAAGGAATTATTGCCGGACTGCGCGCCGGCAAAATCGAGAATGGTCGGCGCCAGGTCGGCAAAATTGACTAGTGCATCGCAAGTGATGCCTGTCTTCTTTTGCACCGGTTGTCGCACGATACATGGCAGTTTCATACCAGGTTCGTACAGCGTTGTTTTCGCACCCGGGAAAGCTACGCCATTATCGGAGATGTAGATGACCACCGTATTATCGTACTTTCCGGCTTGCTTGAGGACATCGAGCAGCTTACCCACACCCTGATCGACGCGGGAGACGGATTGATAGTACTGCGCCAGTTCGGCGTGGCACTCGGGTATATCCGGCAAAAAGGACGGAACAATCACATCCTTTGGGTCGTATTTGACCTCCTTTATGCCGGGGTAACCGCCTTCTGCTTTGTTGCCGAACCGGTCAGGCTTGCCGGTCATATCTTCGGCTGTCTGACCGCTGCGATGCGGGTCGCTCATACAGAAGTACAAAAAGAATGGCTTGCCGTCGTTAGTGTCGATAAAGTCCCGGCAGTTTTCCGCCATCTGAACGGGACTTCGACTGTTGCCCGGCAGCGCCACGTCGAACTTGTAAACTTCCTCGGGTGCGACATGGTACTTACCGATTCGCCCCGTTCGGTAGCCGGCTTCGGTTAGCAGGACCGGCAGTGACTTTATATTCTCGAACGAGATGAAGTGATGATAGCTGTGCTGATGACCGTATTGGCCGTTGGCGTGATTATACATACCGGTAAGAATAACCGATCTGCTGGCGCTGCAACTGGCAGTTGTGCAGAAGGCGTTTGTAAACCGCACGCCGTCCGCCGCAAGAGCATCGAGGTTCGGCGTCTTAATGACCGGATTGCCATAGCAGCCGAGTGTCTCGCGCCCGTGGTCGTCGCTGACGATAAGGACGATGTTGGGCCTGTTTCTCTGGCCGGCTGATGCTCGCTGTGAAATCACCGCCGGGCCGGCAAGGGCTGAAGCGCCAGCAGCACAGCATTTAATAAAGTCGCGCCGATTGATCGATTTGCTTTTCATAATTTTTACCTCCAACATAAACGACAACACGGATAAAAGATTCCCATCGGTTCACTGATGTACTCCCGTATTACTTGGCCGGGTCTGGTGTGAAGGTCAACGTCTTCATCTTTCCGTTCTCTGCCCATTTGGCCAATATACTTCGTGCCGGGATTTCAAATTCCTTATACCGGCGTAATTCTGGTGAGAAATTAGCCACGATTTCCACGTCATTATTATAAACAGCACGCTGCAACATTCGATCGGCGCTGAGCCAGTTGAAATCTGTCATCTGTGCGAAGCCGACTTTTCTATGCAGCGGTGAAAAAAAGGTATAGTGCTTTTTCATAGCCTCGCCGTGCTTTTCGAACTCGTCCAGGTTCATGTGATACAGCGGCGGCACCATGTAAAGTAATTCTGTCAGAGTGACCGTATCGAGGACATTGCTGTATTTAAGGCTGCTGTTGGCCCACTGGTGCGTGGTAACGACCGAATCATGAAACACGACCTCATAGAGCGGCAGGCGAAATCGCGTGTCATAGTAAAAGTACTGATACTGCTCTTTCATGGGGACCTGATTGACGAATACCTTCGGGCCGTCGGGAGGATAGTACCGCCCAAGGTAGTATTCCGAATCCCTGTCTCTCAAGTCAGGGTCGCCCCATCCGAATACCGGCCCGAACATTCCTTCCGCCACGTGGATTACACCCGCGGCATACGAGATGCCGCCCTCCGAGCCGACAACGAGCCCGAATGTGTCGCTTATCCAGGCCAGCCGGTCAATGCGCGCCCGTGCATCTTCGACCTGGCATATCCGATGCAGAGGCGAGTAATCATCGTAAACTTCGCCGTAAGCGTCGCAATCGATAAAATAATAGCTGTAAGGGACATTCTTCATATTCTCGCTAACGCGCTTTTCGACGTAGGGCCTGGCGGCAATCGGACTAAGCTTGAACCCCGCCCCTTTGAAACCGCCTCTTTTTTTACCGTCCTTGCGTATAATGGGTCCGGTCTCGAAGAGTTCTCTGTCAAATTGTGCCGTAGGCCATGTATTTTCTGTGCCTGGCATCGATGGATCGTGAATGCTGTGATACGAATCATAAGTACCGAATAAATAGCCCAGCCGGTTTGCCTTCTCCGCTACGGCGGGGCGTTTTTCGATGCCTTCCCAGCCATCGAGGCACAGCCTTATTCGATCGAAACCATTTTCTTTGAATCTGTTTAGTATTTTGATTGAGACTCCGTCGCCCCATTGCTCGGTCGGCAGCATGAACTGCTCGAACGCTGCATGCAAAACGAGGCTGTTCATTCGACACAACTCGGCGCTCGACAGCGCGTCACGGTCATTTTCAAGTAGCTCGGCGGCTTCGGCGGACAGAGTGACACCTTGCCAGGATGCCTGGTCATAGAAATCCTTCAATGCCAATAAACGGGACAATTCATCAGCTACCCGGCTCTTGAGATGTTGGGACGGCCACTGAGCGCCGGCAATCTCAACCACTTCGGCCCAGTGCTCCGGCGTCATCAGTTGTTTGATTCTTTTGCCGGACGATGCCCCTGCGGCACTTGCATGTTCGACCAGCTTTTTGCAAAAGGGGCGCCATTTGGCGCGGGGAATATCATGCCGTGAAAACGGAGCATCGCCCCAGAGATAGACATGAGGGGCGCCTAAAAGTCGCGTTGCGTTAGGGACTTTCCTGATTTTTTCCTTCATGCTTACAAACTTGCTCTGCTCGATCAGCCATCGCCGGAACTGCTTGGCTGGCTCGACGGGTGAACTATTGTCCCCCAGTCGAATCAGGAACCCGAACTCTTTTTCTGATACAAGGGATGTGAATTCGTGAGTGAATCTAAAACACAAACCATCGCTCTCTCGTTGGAACCGTATCTCGTTGTTATATGGGTTCGTTATGATATACGTCAGTGAGAAATTACCACAATCCAGGCCCCAGAAAGGCATACTGAGTCCTTCAAGAGTGTTCCATTCACCGTGACTCACGAGATAGTCTTCCCAACGTGAATTATCCAGCGGGATATAACAGCCTTCCCATCGCGGCCAGATTAGGGCCTTGGAATTAGGTGTTTTCCGCATAACAGGCCAGGTGAATGAGCTAACAGTATCAGAGAAAAACCGGACTGACAGCTCTTTCTGGCTCAGCCGAACATCTACCTTAATTCCTGATTTGTCCAGCAACCATTGTGCTTGGCTGGTCGTTTTCTGGATACTGCTGATCGATTGGGGATTGAGTGATTCTTTGGATAAGGGGAATTTTATGCCACCCGGCAGCTCTGCGGTAATTTCCAATGTCCCCGGCGATATTCTGACCGACCAGTATTCATTGCTTAGGATTATGTCATCCTGCTGAGCGGCGTAGATTCTATCCCAGACAGGACAAGCCGTCAGAATCAGCAGACAGCAATACAAAAGTTTTTGCCTATGGATAGTCAATTTCCGGACCAACATTTCCAGCATCAACGTGCTGATTGTTCTATAACATCCACGAGGCCGGCGTCTATATACTGGCCTCCGGTGGTTTGTCGGCAGTGAATAGCTATGCAATTTGTGCCGGCTTTCAAAGCGCTCCGAGCCTTTTCATCCATGGTCTTTCGGACGTAGCTCGTAGTGTAGCCTTCCAGCTTAGCAATAAGCTGTCCGTTAATGTGAACCTCGGCGTCTTCGTCGTGGTGGATCGAAAGTTGCGGTTGACCGAATTTGGCGTCTTCCAACTCGAATGTTCGCCGCACCCAGATATCCGATGTTTTCCACTCGGTGCGTACGATAGTGCCGGGTGTTCCATTTGTGCCGAAACCACCTTGACCTGTTTGCCAATTAGAATCGTCGAAATCAGCTTGCTGCCAGCTGGCAGCCGGTTCGCTTGTCGTATATCGCCAGGTTTGCGGCTGCTGCTGCGAGGTTGGGACGATTGTTTTAAGTATAGGCGGCGGAAGATATAAACGTCTGTTTGCTGCCGTGGCCTTCTTCGCGTCCATTTTAATCATTGCCCGGTCGTAAGTCATCCAGCCGTTGACCTCTATTTCCACGTCGGTCGTCTGGGTATAGACTGCGGCGGACAAACCTTCACCAATGAGCGGGCGCAGGTTATCAATCAGCGCCACGTATGCATCGGTCAGCTCCTCGCGTGTTTTGTACTTGATGTATCCCCAGTTCTTTTCATCATCCTGCCATATATGACCTTTTATCGGCAGGCCGAGACCGCCGAACTCGCCGAGCACGGCGGCACGGTTTTCCTCAACCGGCGGAACAGCCGGGCCGGGATAGCTGTGAATGTCGTGTACGTCGCCGACGCCGCGGTCGGTCCAGCCGCTGGCATTATTCACCAGCCGGGTCGGATCGAGTTCTTTGATTAAATCGACGATTCGCGGCGTGTCCCATTGTCCCCAGCCTTCATTGTAGGGGATCCACATAATTATACTCGGATGATTGTAAAAGGTAGTGATCATTGCTGTTAGCTCGGCTTCGAACTGCTGTGCGGATTCGGGTGTTCGCTGGATGTCCGGGTCTCTGCCGCCGATATATTTGTCGCCGCTGGGCATATCCTGCCAGACCATCAGCCCTAATTTATCGCACCAGTAGTACAACCGTGCCGGCTCAATCTTGACATGTTTACGCAGCATATTGCAGCCTAATTCTTTCAAAACCTCGATATCGTAACGCAGCGCGGCATCGGACGGGGCGGTGTACAGCCCATCCGGCCACCAGCCCTGGTCCAGCGGGCCGAACTGGAACAGCGATTCATTGTTGAGAAACAGGCGATTGATGTCTTCCTTGTCTTTTCTGACTTCAATCTTCCTCATGCCGAAGTAGCTGCTCACAGCATCGATTTTTTTTCCTTTGCCGTCCTTGAGTATCACCTTCAGGTCGTACAAAAACGGCGAATCGGGCGACCAGTGCTTTGGTTTTTTAATGTTTAAGACAATTTCCTCCCCGGCGCTGCCTTTGTTTTTGGCTTTCTTAAACCATCCATCCTTGACCTCGACTTCGGCACTATAACCGGCAGAATTGGGGCATATTGCAGTGACACATACCGACTTGTTGTCAATATCAGGAGTTATCTTGATAGATTTGATATATGCTTCGGATACCGGCTCGAGCCAGACTGTTTGCCAGATTCCGGTCACCGCGGTGTACCAGATTCCGCCCGGTTTATCGACCTGCTTGCCTCGTGGTTGTGTGCCGGCGTTAGTCGGGTCCCATACGCTTATGACAATCTCCTGCTCTGTAGTTTCTTTCAGTGCATCAGTGATATTGAAGGAGAAGGGGTCATAGCCGCCCCGGTGTGTTCCGACCTCCGTGCCGTTTACCCACACTGTTGTTTCCCAGTCAACTGCTCCGAAGTGCAGCAGTACTGTACGACCCTTCCACGTCCGTGGGATGCGAAATGTCCGCCGATACCACAGACGGTTGTCCTGGCCTACCGGCTTGGTCACGCCCGACAGAGCCGACTCGACCGGAAACGGCACGAGAATTTGTCCATCGAACGCATCCGGCTGCTGCTGGCTCTTGTGTACTATGGCGTAATCCCACAGCCCATTGAGGTTCTGCCAGCTCTTGCGAGCCATCTGGGGTCGCGGATATTCACCGTGGGCGTTTTTCGGTGAGATCCGCTCGGCCCATCTTGTCAACAGCGGGCCCTTGGCTGGCTGCCATTTTGCCTGTATGGATTGGCAGAGCAATAATATCGTACACAGCCAGAGCGGGAACCACTGAATGTTTTGGAAAGAACTTTTGTCGGCGTGTTTTGAATCCATTTTTTTATATCTCCTTTCGAGTAGCTGAAAATAGCGAACATTTGGCCCACTACAGCCTGTAAACAGGTTATCTGCAATTGGCCGATTTTGCAATAAAATTTGGCTGGAGGGGCAGAGAGTTCCCGGAATGCCGGGGGATTTATTGTTTTGGTCCGAGGGCTGGATCCGGGTGCGTGCTCTGTCGGAAAAGTTGACGCAATACAGGGTCTTAGTCAACGACTTCCACCTGTGACAGGCCCGGGTACATTATATTATAAACGAGGATTGCGTCACCGTTATGCATACGGATGCATCCCTGGGAGCCTGCAGAGCCGATTTGTTCCGGTTCCTTTGTACCGTGTATGGCGAAGCCGTCCCTGTTTTTTGCTTCTCCGGAGAGTCCCTCCAGTGCGATCCATCTTGAACCTAAAGGATAATCCGGATCTTCGGGATGATATGTTTTGCCGTCAACGGGATTCGTCCAGATCGGCTTTACCAGTTTGCCGTCTTGTTTCGCTCGCCAGAGTCCGGTTGGTGTTTCCATGCCGGGCTTGCCCAGGCCGACTCGAAAACTCCGAACAAATGTATTCTGAAGATAGACGTCCATCGTAAAGGTGGAACGATAGACCTTGGCGTGGAACGGGCCTTTAATGACTTTTATTGGAAGTCCGGCCTGTAATGCTTCCGGGCGATTAATGCGGTTAATCGTCATGAGAATCTCATACGGCACCTTGTATTTGTCACCAATGGTCGTAAGCAGGTCGCCGGACCTGACCTGATAACTCTCACAAAGCGGGTCGTCAGGCAGGATGGTTCTGCTAAACAACCATTGATTGGACAGTTCGGAGAGCTGGTTTTTGACAGAGGAACGTTGCTGGGGACTCATCGGCATTCGAAGTGCCTGGTTCAACTTGTCACGTGCTTCTACGATTTTGCCGGGCTTTTCGCTAAGCAGTGCTGCAGCTTCTGTGATTAGCGAAGCGGCTTCCGGATTGGGTTCTACGGTTGGCCCTGGTGCCGGTTCAGGAGCAATTTTCGGCAATTCCGGCACCGGCGGCAC
>JAFGPJ010000238.1 GCA_016936275.1 Sedimentisphaerales bacterium | reverse complement strand
CGTTCGAGCGGGAATTTAATTAGCTTCACGTTCGAGCCTGATGTCGTCGAAGAACATCTTGCCGGAACCGCCTGGGACCGTCGTATTGCCCCTGCTGCCAAGGCCGAGAGCAATCCTGTCAACATCAGTCAAGATAATGCCCTGATCGGCCAGGTCCAGCAGTGGAATAATCCACCTGGTCCAGACGTCTATCTGTGCAGCGTCGGGATTATCATGGACAACCACTACCGGTTGGCCTGTCTTGTTAGACACAGCCACATATAACGGCTCAGCATCGTTGCTGGCGATACCGATGTCCTGATTCGTCCATTGACCGGTAACATTACCGGTAGCTGTGACGTTGGAGAATACCGCCTGGCACGTTAGAGCCGCATCATGCGCAGTCAAAGCAAGGCCGATATAAACATTTGCATTCATCTGAATACTCTGCGGTGTCCCTATTGGTGTCCATGTAGTACCATTAGCAGAATATGATCCTGTGAACATACCGGATATAGTACGTTCTATTTTTACCCACTGTGGGGCAGTTACGCCGGTAACGGTATCGCCGACACTTGTACCGGCCGTTTCGGGACGACGCTGGAACGCCACACCCTCGCCGGGCGTTACAACGGTCATCGCATGTATCGAAGAAGGATCGAGCGTCTCGCGAATCATAACACCGGCCTTGGCCCAGGTATTCGTGTTCTGTACGCTCTGAACCCTTGCAACTATCGAGCCGGCGCCGTTGAGCATCTTGTATGCAAAGTGGAATTCATCGGCTTCCACGCCGTTGACCGCCCAGATATCAGCTCCGGAGCCGGTCATCGTGAATGTGCCGGCAGGGCCTTCGACGAAGCTGCCGACTGAGCCAGGAATGCCTCTGAACCACAGCGTTAAATTCGCAACGTCACCTTCGGTCCAGTCACGCACTTCGCTCAACGTCAGTTCCGCCTCCGAATACTTCGAATAACCTTGTTTGTTATTGTCATAAACCAACGGCATTGACTGCCTGCCGCCATGAACGATGGTTTCCTCGGTAAATGAAGGAGTGGTTTCATCGCCCACAGCAGAGCCGGTTCCGTTACCGGCGAAGTAAGGATCGGTGCCTATTGAACCATAGCCAAGGCCATCATGCCACGAATACCATATCTGGTTTTCTGCGGCGTTATAACCCTCGAAATTATCAATGTTAAGGAAATCGGCAGTTGTGAAGCTCCAGACGTTACCAACCCATGGGCTGTCCGGATTTGCCGGATTAATTTCGTCAATTCGCCAATAGTACGTAGTGGCCCATTCCAGCTTGCCGGGATAGTAATTCTCGTCACCGAGCGCTTTAGTTCCCTTGAATTCAGGCGATGCCGTCGTAGCATTTCTCACCGCCTCTTCGTCAGTGCCAAAGTACACCTCATGAGAAGCGGCCTCATCTCCTGCGCCCCAGCTAATATCCGTTGTCTGTTTGACATCGACTGAGCCGTTACGCGGACTTGCACTGCTCGCCTTGAGAGGCAGCGAGAGTGCCGCCTGTGGAATTAATTGTTTCGGTGTCCTTGGGCTCGACCAACGAAGTTCTGCTACTGCACCACCGCTATTCTCATAATATTCCATAACCAGGCTGTAGGTATTGCCTGCGATAAGGTCAATTGTTGCCTTATCCTCGACAGATGAGCGGTCGATCCAGCGATCGACAAGCAATTGACCATCCACATATAAACGTACGCCGTCGTCAGTCCTGGGATAGAAAGTATAGGTTTCTGTGAAAGCCGCTTCCACTTCACCAGACCATCGAACCGAGAAATTGTCATTGCCAACCGCCGGATCCGGTCCACCGGGATCACCCCAGTCGAAGTTAATCTGAGAATCAGTGCGGGTCAGAGCGAGAGTTTCAAAATTCATCCCTGTATAGTAATCTGCACGAATACCTCCACCAATGCCGGCAATGGTTAAGCTCCAGACATCACCTTTGTGGATCTCAAACCCGTCATTCTCATCGATTCGCCAGTAATAAGTCTTGCCCGGTTCAAGAGTTCCGGGATTGAAGGATGTAGTACCTGCTGATCCTTTTGCAGTACCGCCTGTACCGGCATCGACGTCGTCGTAATTTTCGCCAAAGTAAACAATATGGACTTTTGCGCTGTAACCACCGGACCAGATAAGATTCATATCCGGATCCAAGAATTTTGCACCATCGGCCGGAACCGGATTGTAAGCTTTTTTGGGTGGAACCGTAAAACTCCAGACTTCCCCTTTCCATGGGCTGTCAGGATGGGCTTCATTGACCTCGTCTATTCGCCAGTAATATGTCGTTCCGAAGACAAGGCCGTCCGGGTAGGGATATCCGGTAAAGCCAACGAATAAAAAGTCAGAAGTTTGATTGCCCTGGAAAGTATCACCAGTGCCATCATTCACGTCGTCGAAATTATCGCCAAAATACACATTATGAGAAGCGGCTGCCGATCCCGGCTCCCATGAAAGA
The DNA here is from genome assembly GCA_016936275.1 of Sedimentisphaerales bacterium. Taxonomy (GTDB): domain Bacteria; phylum Planctomycetota; class Phycisphaerae; order Sedimentisphaerales; family Anaerobacaceae; genus JAFGPJ01. The sequence continues at coordinate 31,258 of JAFGPJ010000238.1, read as the reverse complement.
CTCGCCCATGTTTGCGGAAGAAAAGCGCCGTCAGCCGGATTGGGCTTATAGGCGGTTGGAAATTCGCCTATCATAGTAGTCTGAATTTCATCAAGAGACAACGCATGATTGAATATCCGCACCTCATCGATGGTGCCGACAAATGTTTCGTTCCAGTCACTTTGCACACACCCGATTGTCATGGGAGTGTCATCCGCGGTGTCTATAAAATTGACATTGCCTGTTGAAACCTCCTCGGCGTTGATATACTGTATAACAGCGCCATCCTCCCAGGTCATGGCCACGTGCACCCACTCATTCGCATAATCGACAAGTAAGCCGTTGCCCCACCCCATACTATCACCGCCTTCGGCACTATCGGCTCGAAACAGGAGATCGCCGGCTGGGTTGGTCTGCCAGAACCACTTGACAGCGGTACCCGGGTCCCAGCCCTGACGTTTGCCGATGATACCCTGCTGTTCGATACTATGACCCTGGCCTTCCCATAAGATCCAGGCGGCCAGTGTCATGGCATTGGTTTCTTCCGTGGGATCGAGGGGGCCGACCACAATTCTCTCGCCGGCCGTATCGAAACTCACAGCCTTGCCGATATAGCCGGGCACCCATTCTATACTGCCGTTGAATGTCCCATCATTCCCGTTTCCCGTAATGTCAGCGGTTGTGGTTCCCTGGCCTTCCTCAAACGGCCAATAGGCAATTAATTCAGCCAGAACTGCATCTGTGCAGATGCATAAAACCAGCAACATAACGGTCAACCAAACTACTCGTTTTTTCATAATAATTTCTCCTTACAATCAATCCCTCTAAGATTTAACTCAATTGAAATATATCATTGGCCTTAATTGCAGTTATTTCGGCCAATTAAACGACACAAATCAGTCAGGTAAACCCTTTTTAAGCATGAATGTCCTCCCTTAAAAGCATTTATGAAAAACGGCCTATAACATTTTTACTTTGACGATATTATTCCTGCCTGTGTTATAAATGGCTGCCCCGAGAATTGACATCACCTGCTTCCCTTAAAAGCTCAACTACCAATCATTCATCTATACGAAACTTCCGGCCACAATAGCACCAGCTTCTGAGTATCGGCAAACCCAGCTATTTGTGTACTATATTTATTTTTATAATAAATCTCCACTTTTTTGTCAAATAAAAAATGGCAGTATAAGCCGCAAAGCTCATTTTCTGCTGATGGAGCCGGAAAATTCATTCAACAGGAAAGACCATATCATCAATCCAAGTCCCTGTTTCAAAATCCACTACAGCAGTAACTTCAAGAGGCTTGACCTTAAAGGCAATGTCCATGGTGAACTCAGGTATCGCAATCACCAGCCCGCCGTTTTCAGAATGGGCGTGATTACTCCTAAACACTCCACCTTCTCCGCGGGTTTCGTAAAAGTCCACAACATAGTCCCCATCGGCAAGCCCATACAGGACACAGTTGACATCGGAGAAGACACCATGGTCGGTACGTCCCTTCTGGCTTCCAATGTCATGAATCCAAACATAGGCATGATTGTCCCCTGAAAGCCCGATGAACTGCAGATAGCCGATATTGGTATCTGTAGTCTCTTGAAATTCATAACTCGATATGCAGAACCAGTCCTGACCCGTGTTCTCTATCTTGACAACCTGTTGCCCGCCCGGCAGCGGAAGCTCGATTACAAAATTGGTCAGGCCATTCGGATAAGACTCGGAAAAAACCTGGAGTCCGTTAAGCAAAATGCGAAGGCTGTTTCGCCCCCAGCTTGAGACTTCGTCGACGTGGATTTTGAGCACGCCGCTGTTAGCAAATTCAATAGCAAAGTTCGGATCGGAGCGAAATTCGAATTTTGAAGAACCGTGCAGCCATTGCGAGAGGTTCTCTAAGCCCTCGACCTTTCCATCTCCTTGAATAATAAAATCAGTTTGAGTGGATTCATCCCAAAATCCATTCAAACCGGGAACGACATTTGCGTATAGCCCTGCTCCCGGAACGTCAATGTCTGCTTTAGAGAGGTTGTGAGCCGCCAGGTCTTCACCCTCTGCATAGACCGACAGAGGAACAAATTCGTCATAAAGATTATGGCTGTGGATATAATCCCACCACCAGAAATGTCCGCCGGATTTGAGGTGAAATGCGCTCCAGATGCCGTTGTGCAGAACCAAAGCCGCTTCGGCAACGTTTTCTTCGTAGAAACGGCCGAATTCACCCATTATAACCGGCTTTTCGTGCCGGGACAGCGAAGCAACGGCTTGCGTTATGAAACCTGCCGTTCCAAGTCCATAGTAGTGGACCTGAACAAGATCTATATTTGGCAGATTCCAAACGGCTTCAAACCCGGATGTGTCATCGCTGGTAGTTATCAGGTGGTCAAAAGGATCAATCAAGCGCAGGTAATCAGTCATTTCTTCGTGCCAACTCACAACGTCTGATCGACGGCCGTTTCTCCAGGCGTCGGTGTACTGGACCTCGTTCCATAGTTCCCACGCGAGAATAGCGTCTGAATAGCCCCAGCGTGCCACAATGTAACGGTACTTGTATTTGGTGAGCCGGATGGCTTCGGCGTCCGTGAAGAAATCCTCCGGGTTTTCGAGGAAACCTCCGTCATCTTGTTTGTTAGCAATATTATAAGGATTCTCACTCCAATTGGAATTTACCGTGGTGCTGAACTGCCCGTGATGCTGAAAGACAAGCTGGATAGCGATGCCGTTCTGTTCGGCCAATTCTACCATTCGGTCGATTTTACCGGCCATTTGCAGGCTAAGCCACCCCACACCTTCCCAGTAATCCGGCCATTCGTTGCTTGTCCATTCCAGAGTATAGCCTTCATAAAAATGGGTCATCCAGATGCGAGTCCAGTTCTCCCCCGCGGCGTGCATGGAGGTAAAATACTGCTCCCACCAGGTTATGGCCTCAGTGCCGTACACGGCCTGGTCCCATGCTACATTATGCCCGATCGGCAAATAGGCGGAGCCGTCATCGTAACACAGGCAGTACGGGTCACGCTGGTCTATTCGAATGATGCCTTTTCGCTCGCCCGGGACACAGTCGAAACTCACATGCGGATCGACGCAAGTCGTCCCATTTTTGTCACTTACGGTAATCTGTGAGACCGCATACTTACCCAATTGGGATGGTGCAAAACGCACTTTCCAGCAGGGATTACACCCATTGACATATTTTTCATCGACTATGTCATAGTCCATGTAGAAGAAAGCAAAAGCAACACTTGTGCTCGTGTCGGGGGCGGTGATCGTAACTGAGATATCCACAATATCAGGATCGAAAGGATTGTTATAAACCTCCGACAGTGTGAAGCTCAGCTCGAATTTTTCGTACATTCCAACTGTTTGCTTATTCTGTGAGAGGTACGTTATTTCGGTTTGGCCAGCGGCGATAGCGGACAGGATACAAACTGTCCCAATCGACAGATAGAACAAATGCCTAAGCATGCCTATCCTCCCAATTACGTAAGATCTTATAAATCTTAGAGCCGGGAATAACAGTTTCCCAAGCCGGATATAAAGATATCCAATAAAATTCTATTAGAACAATAACGATTCTATAAAACAACAGGGGCCTATGCCGGTCAATCCGGCATAGGCCCTATTGTTATTCAAGTTCTGATTAAATTACCTTATTCAGGCGGAGTATAGTCACCTTCATAGAATCTCACATTGTCCAGCCAAATTTCACCAGGTGCAAAACCTATGTGGAATGTAATGGTTGCCGGATCGACATCCGCATTAATAACAGGAGTTGTTACGCTGTATTCCAACCACTGGTCAGATATGTTGATGACTTGATCGCCATAACCCTCCCAGGGATCCGCAGCGTGTTCCGGCTTGAAATTGACATCCAGGGTGCCTTCTTTACACTTCATAAAAGCTGAAAGCGTATAATTCTTTCCTGCTTCAAAAACATATCCATCCTGGCTTAATCCAACATCCCAGAAATTAGCACCTGCTGTAGGAACCACAATATGTAAACTTGAGTTGCCTTCGACTGAATCGTCTCCGACCACTTCTATTGTAGCACCACCACCAGTATTGTCATATATTCTCCACGGATCAGGGACGCCATCCTCGAAGCCGCCATTAGTCAGCATATTAACGATAGGTCCGGCAGCACGTTCGAGCCGGATGTCGTCGATGTATATCTTGCCTGCACCGCCCGGAACCGTCGTATTGCCCCTGGTACCAAGGCCGATGGCAATCCTGTCAACGTTCGTCAGGTTGATGCCCTGGTCGGCAATGTCCTGCAGCGGAATAACCCATTTGGTCCAGGAAGCGAGCTGTGAGGCGTTAGGATTGTCTTGGGCAATCACCGCCGGCTGGCCGGTGCTGTTGGACACAGCAACATATAACGGCTCTGCATCGTTGCTCTCGATGCCTACGTCCGTGTTCGTCCATTGCCCGGTGACCTGACCGGTGGTTGTGACGTTTGAGAATACAGCCTGGCACGTTAGAGCCGCATCGTGTGATGTCAAGGCCAGACCGATGTAGACATTAGCACTCATCTGGATGTTCTGGGAAGTTCCCAGCACTTGCCATGTAGTACCATTAGTCGAATGAGATGCTGTGAAAGTGCCGGATATAGTACGCTCTATCTTGACCCAGTGCGGAGCAACTTCGGTGAGAGTCGTTGAGTTATCGCTTACGCTTGTAGCGGCCGTGCCGGGACGACGCTGGAACGAAACACCATTAGCAGGCGTCACGCACATCATCGCATGCGACGAGGCCGGATCAAGTGTCTCGCGAATCATCACACCGGCCTTGGCCCAGTCGTTCGTGTTGTCCATGCTCACAACCTTTGCGACTATCGAGCCGGCGCCGTTTAGCATCTTGTATGCAAAGTGGAACTCATCGGCTTCGATGTTGTTGACCGTCCAGATATCTGCTCCGGAACCGGTCATTGTGAATGTGCCGGTCGGGCCTTCAACAAAGCTGCCGACAGAGCCAGGCATACCTCTGAACCACAGCGTTAGGTTCGCAACATCGCCTTCTGTCCAGTCGCGTACGTCGGTTAGCGTCATCTCCGTTTCCGAATACTTCGAGTAACCCGTCTTATTGTTATCGTAAACCAACGGCATCGACTGGCTGCCGCCGTGAACGATGGTTTCTTCGGTGAATGAAGGTGTGCTTTCATCACCAACCGCCGAGCCGGTACCATTACCGGGGAGGTAGTCAGGTGAGCCGGGTGCACCGGCGCCAAGACCATCGTGCCAGCTAAACCATATCTGTTTATCGGTGGCATTGTAGCTCTCGAAATCGTCAATGATAAGGAAGTTTGCTGTTGTAAAGCGCCATACGTTACCTACCCACGGGCTGTCCGGATGTGTCGGATTAATCTCATCAACTCGCCAATAGTACGTAGTAGCCCACTCTAATTTCCCGGGATCATAGGTCTCGTCACCGAGCGCTTTAGTGCCCTTGAATTCCGGCGAAGCTTTAGTGGCGTTTCTTACGGCATCTTCATCAGTGCCGAAGTACAGCTCGTGTGAAGTTGCGGAATCTCCCGGACCCCAGCTAAGCTTGACGGTCTGCCTGACATCGATCGATCCACTGCGTGGAGTAGGACTGCTTGCCTTGACCGGCAATGCCAGAGCGGCCTGTGGAATGATCTGTTTCGGCGTCCGGGGGCTCGACCAGCTAAGCTCTGCCACTGCACCACCGGTATTCTCGTAATACTCCATAACCAGGCTGTAAGTATTACCAGCGATAAGGTCAATTGTTCCTCTGTTTTCGGTGGCCGAGCGGTCAACCCAGCGATCGACAAGCAGTTGACCATCCACATATAAACGCACACCATCGTCGGTTCTGGGATAGAAAGTGTAGGTTTCAGTGAACACCGCTTCTACTTCACCGGTCCATCGGACTGAGAAATTATCGTCGCCGACAGATGGATCCGGTCCGCCGGGATCACCCCAGTTAAAGTTGATTTGAGGATCTGTACGAGTCAAAACGAGGTTCTCGAAATTCATGCCTTTATAGTAATCCGCACGCACTCCGCCGCCGGGGCCTGCTGTGGTGAAGCTCCAAATATCACCCTTATGTATTGTAAAGCCATCATTTTCGTCGATTCTCCAGTAATAAGTTATACCGGGCTCAAGAGCACGAAGATTAAAGGATGGTACGCCCGCCTGGCCTTTTGCTGTGCCGCCCGTACCGGCATCGACATCGTCAAAATTATCGCCGAAGTAAACATTATGAACTTTCGTTTCGAAACCGGCAGACCAGCTGAGTTTTATATCCGGCTCTAAAAATTTTGCGCCGTTTGCCGGGACCGGATTATAGGCTTTTTTGGGCGGAACCAGAAAGCTCCAGACCTCGCCTACCCATGGACTATCAGGATTAAGATCATTGACCTCATCTATACGCCAGTAATAGGTAGTGCCATAGACAAGGCCGTCCGGATAGGGATTCCCAACAAAACCGACAAGCAAAAAGGTCAGGTCTTGATTACCCCGGAAGGTATCTCCGGTTCCTGCCAGGACATCGTCATAATTTTCGCCAAAATACACATCATGCGAGGTTGCTGCTTTGCCCGGCGTCCAAGAAAGGCTGGCCCATGCCTGCGGGAGTGTAGCGCCATTCTCAGGATTCGGATCGCGGGCTGTAAAACTGCTGAAGGCAGGTTCGACATAATCGCCTTCGTAAAATCTGACAGCGTCTATCCAAAAATCCTCGGCAGTAAATGAGTAGTGGAATGTAGGGCTGGCTGGAGTTACGTCCGCAGTGAATATCGGGGTAGTTACATAAATTTCCTGCCATTCTTCGGTCATAGTGAAAACCTGCTCGCCATAACCTTCCCAGGGATCTGCTCCACGTTCAGGCTTTAAGCGGATTTCCAGTTCGCCTTCCTTGGTCTTGACAAAGGCACAAAAAGTGTATTTCTTGCCTGCTTCAAAGGTAAAACTTCCATCTGTCATGCCGCTATCCCAACTGTTTGTTGCTCCTGCCGGAATCACGACGTGCAGGCAGTAGTCTCCCTCAACCGGTCCATCGGGAACCGCTGCACCATCGCAATTCGTAACGACTTCGACGGTCCCGGCGCCATAGTGGCCGTATGGAGCTACAGCACCGGTCTCAAACCCGCCGTTGGGAAGTAGATTCACTACTTCCTGTGCGCGGCTCGGACTCAGTCCAATAAGTCCTGTCAATAAAAATGTTGTCAACCAAACTACTCGATTTCTCATAATACTTTCTCCTTACTATTCAGCCCCTAAGGGACTTAACAAAATTACTTATACTATTGGCCACAATGTCAGTTATTTCGGCCAATTACATAGCACAATAAATCAAGTAAAACCTTTTTTATACATAAAGATTCTCCTTCGAAAACATACATGAAAGACAGCCGATAATAATTTCATCTTGATAATGCTGAGCCTATATTTGCTAATGATGATTCCTCACGAATTGACATCACCTGCTTCCTTTATAAAACCACATAATTCATTCAAATACAAGATTACAGTACAGGCTTCTTGCATCCGGAAAGCCCGGCTCCTTGCACATTGTATATGATTTCTTATATCAAAATAGCTGTCCTTTTGTCAAATAAAAAATGGCCGATAATTAGGGACTTTTGGTGTTTTTTACCGGACTTATGGAACTATTGTGGTTTTTTAAGTGAGAATTCGGATGAAAGACGTTTGCCGTTTGGACAAATACATGTTACCTGTAGGATGTAATCCTGGCTGTTAGTCTGCTCGCAAGGCAAACTGAATTCATAAGCCCTTAAAAAGTCCTGCCAGTAGTTATTATTGGTAATCGGATCTGTTAAATCGATGTCAGGCCAAATAATGGCCCTTTTTCCCTTCGGCTCAGACGATCTCGGTAAATACTCGTATAATTCGAAACGAAACATGCCCGGCGATTTTATCTGGGAGCCGAATGGATCGATTAAACTAACATAAATATTAATTTTAAGCTGCGGACTGCCGGAGCTGACAAATTCCGTCAACGGCATAATGTCAATTTTCACAGGAACATAACTTGTGTAAATGGAGAGCATATCAAGGCTAATATCGTTCATAACAGGTATGTCCGGAGGCGTTTTCGGCTGCTCGCAACCAGTGTTAACCGAGAAAAGTATAAGTAATAATAACCGGGATATAATACGTGATTGTTTCATTCTCATTTTTGATAATCTAAATTGAAATTTCCATGTGCCGCCAGCAATTAGGCGTAAAATCCCAACAGGTTATAAATCCTCATCAAGTAAATGACCAAGGCGGTATTTTTTCGTTCTCAGATAGTTAATGTTATGTTCACCGGGTTTGGCTTTTAGAGGAATTTGCTCAACAATCTTTATGCCGTAAACCTCAAGACGGCTAATTTTTTTGGGATTGTTGGTCAGTATTTTAATTTCCTTCAGTCCCAGGTCGCGACAGATTTGTGCGCCAATCCCATAGTCACGCCTGTCAACTCCTAAGCCTAACTGCAAGTTTGCATCAACAGTATCGAAACCCTGTTCTTGAAGCTTATAAGCCCGCAGTTTATTCGTCAGGCCGATTCCTCTGCCTTCCTGACGTAAATAAATCAATGCGCCTTTGCCGGCCTGTTCGATCATTTTCATCGCGGTGACTAACTGGTAACCACATTCGCAGCGTTGTGAATGAAACAAGTCTCCAGTCATACATTCCGAATGTACTCGCACCAGCAGCGGCTCGTTATGCTCAATGGGTCTGCCATTATCGTCAAGCCGGCCAACGTCACCTTTGCATAAAGCCAAATGCGGTTCGGGCGAAGTAACGCTGTCGTATGCGATTAGCATAAAGTCCCCATAATCTGTAGGCAATCTAACGCTCTCAAGGCGTTTTATCTGGCTCTCATGCTGCAGGCGATATTCTATCAGTTTTGCGATTGAAACGATTTTAAGTTTGTGCTGTTCGCAGAATTTAAGCAATTCAGGCACTCTCGCCATCGAGCCGTCATCATTCATAATTTCGCATATAACAGCGGCAGGTTTCATGCCCGCCAGGCGCATCAGGTCGGTCGCTCCTTCGGTCTGTCCAGCTCGTACCAGCACACCGCCTTCGCGGGCACGCAGCGGGAATATATGGCCGGGGCGAGCAAGATCGCTTGGCTTTGCATTGTCGGCAATCGCCGCTCGAATAGTTCGTGCCCTGTCCGAAGTGCTGATACCTGTCTTAATGCCTTCAGCAGCATCTATACTTACCGTAAAAGCCGTGCCGAAACGTGCCGTATTATCTACGGTTTGTGGATACAGGCCAAGCATATCACATTTCTCGGGTAGAAGCGGCAGGCAAATAAGACCTCGGCCGAATCTGGCCATGAAGTTGATAATCTCGGGAGTTACCTTCTCGGCGGCACATACCAGGTCGCCCTCGTTCTCGCGATCTTCGGCATCGACAAGCACAATCATGTTGCCGCGGCGAAGCTCCTCCAGAACTGCCGGAATTTCGCTAAATTGTATTGTCACATGTATATCCTAATTTAAGAGATCAAAATGAAGATTTAAAGTAACTTTCTGTTGTTACTCTGAAATCTCATTTTTGTTCACAAGGTTCTGCTCATAGGCTTCAATATAGCGACTTCCGTCGCGAATGTAAATAAGAGTTACTAAAATGGCGGTACCCGCGGCCGACCACCAGAGAATCCGCAGGAACCAAATCCAGCCCGGCAGAAACATGGTAACTTCGGGGCCGATCAGAATTCCCGCTACCATCGACAACTGCAATGTCGTAGCGAGTTTGCCTATAAAAACAGGGGCGATATGGATTTTTGACGTAATCAAATAGACAATCACAAAACCTATCAGCAAAAACAGGTCTTTTCCGATTATAAGCACTACAACGGTCGGGGGAAGGGGAAAATTCTCTACCTGGCCTCTTGGTGAGGCCAGGAGAAGGCATGCGCAGGTAATGAGCAGTTTGTCCGCAATCGGGTCAAGAAACGCGCCGAGTTTCGTAATCTGATTTTTACTGCGAGCCAGATAGCCGTCAATGCCGTCACTGACTGCCATCGCCAGAAACAGGAGAATCGATATGTACCGCATCACGTTCCGGGTAAAGTCGCTGAGGTCCGAATCATTTATCTTGAGCATAAAAATTACAAATGGAATAATCAGCAGTATCCGAAAAATCGTAATCCGGGTGGCCCAGTTTAGTTTTACTTTCATAGATTGCTACCGTGAACTAATAACCGCTCTTCTATATCTTTGTCTTTGTATTTTTTCTATTATCCTGGTTTATTGGCATCTCACAACAGAAATACCGGAAATTTTTACCGCCTTTATTTGCTTGTCTTGAAACTATACAGTGATATAATCCAGCAAGTAAATCGAGGGCAAGAAAATGGCTGTACTAAATGTAAATATCGACCATGTTGCAACAATCAGGCAGGCCCGTTTGACCGATGAGCCGGATCCGGTTTGGGCGGCGTCCCAGTGCGAGCTGGCCGGGGCAAACGGAATTACCGTTCACCTGCGCCAGGACAGACGTCATATATGTGACCGGGATGTTCGTCTGCTAAAAGAAACCGTTGCGTGTAAGCTGAATCTCGAAATGTGTATGGCCGAATCCATTGTAAAAATTGCAGAGGATATTAAGCCGGATCAGGTTACATTGGTTCCCGAGAAAAGGGCTGAATTGACGACAGAAGGGGGTCTGGATTGCGTTCGATATAAGAAACGTCTTGCCGATGTTGTTAAAAGAATGCACAAAAATCGCATTCTGGTGAGCACTTTTATAACACCGGACGAGGAGCAAATTATTGCTTCGGCCGAGACCGGCTGTGATGCCGTTGAATTACATACCGGTATGTACGCAAACGCCAGGGGCAAACGAGCAGTCAATAAGAGAATCACCGAGCTCGAAGCCGGCAAGGCACTCGCGATGGAAAATAAGCTTACAGTCCATGCGGGGCACGGCTTGACATATCGAAATATTGCCGGTGTGGCGCGCATCAATGGATTTTGCGAGTTCAATATTGGTCATAGTATTATAGCAAGGGCGGTCTTTGCCGGGATCGGGCAGGCAACTGCTGAAATGATAAGACTGATAGATAAATTCAGCAAGTAACGATAGTTTCATGGTTTATGGCCTGTAAACTAAGGAGATTAAGAATGTTTTCAGGAGCAATGGTGGCGCTGATAACACCCTTTCAAGATGGTGCGATAGATTTTGAAACGCTCGATGAGCTGATCGAATTTCAGTTGGAAGGCGGCATAGATGGTATAGTGCCGGTTGGAACTACTGGTGAATCGCCTACATTAAGTTATGATGAGCATAAAAAGGTGATCGAAAGAGTCGTAAAGACCGTGGGCGGACAAGTCCCCGTAATCGCAGGAGCCGGGGCCAACAGCACCGCTGAGGCGATTGAGATGACGGCGTTTGCAAAGAAAGTCGGCGCTGATGCGACCTTGCAGGTCGGGCCGTATTACAACAAGCCTATGCAGGAAGGCTTTTACGAGCATTTTAAGGCGATAGCAGAAGAGGTTGATTTGCCGGTCGTGCTGTACAATATACCGGGCCGTTGCGGGGCAGGAATGACACCGGAGACAATTACGCGGCTGGCTGAGCTTGATAACATCGTTGCGATTAAAGAAGCCAGCGGAAGCCTCGACCAGGCCAGCGAAATTGCGACTCAATGCGATATAACCATTATCTCCGGCGATGATTCTCTAACATTGCCGTTAGCATCGATCGGCGGCAAGGGCGTGATAAGTGTAGTGGCGAATATTGTGCCGGCCGACGTCAAGGCAATGACCGATTTGATCCTGGAAGGAGATTTTGTCTCGGCCCTTAAATGGCATAAAAAGCTGTTTGCACTCAGCAAGGGGATGCTTACCTTAGCAACAAATCCCATACCTATCAAGGCTGCGATGGCCATGCTGAATATGTCATCGGAAGAATTGCGATTGCCTATGACGCCGCTGTTGGAAGACAAAAAAAGCATTCTAAAGCAGACATTGACCGACTACGGGCTCTTGAATTGAATCACGCATTGACAATCAAGATAAATTGTGTGCTAATTGAACTTATGGAGCAAGGAAGAAGTCCGTTTCGCAGGAAGGCAACTCACAGCCCTGATAGATGTCCGTGTCCCGTAATGTGTAAATATCATCTGTATCGATGAAGCGTGTTTTTAGATACTCAACGCGTCCATCACCAAATAAAACGTTTTGTCCGCGACGTTTGTGATTGTTGCTGTTAAGACTTAACAACTGCTTATTAAGTCGAAGATTCAATTGCTTAGAGTAGTCATCGGGCAATTTTTCAAAAAGTGGATTCCAATCTGCCATTAGAGTTCTTCTACAAAGCAACTTAACATTGCTGGTCCGCTGGCAATTAATCTGGAAACTGTATGTAACATACCTTCTGCCGGGAAAATCCTTTAGTTTACTAAGCTGTGATTGATTCAAATCAAGTTTTTCGCCGCGTTCACATGCCGGACATACAAAAAGGGCCGGCTTAGTATAGCCTTCTTTTACCAGAAGATAGATACGGCGTGTATTGGATTGGTTCGCATCGCCCTGGTCACCCACCTTCCACCAGAAATCGCCTGTCGAGGTTGCAACTGCCGGGTGTTGACCATCATGGTCGTTGATATAATTATACAAACCCTGGAAAATGTTGCTCTGCTGCATCTGGCATTGCTGAAGCAAAGAATGATAACGGGCATAGCCAGTTACGACTCTAAAGGTTGTGACCAGAAGACTGCCTACAATCATCAATACCGCTGCTGTTGCTAATCGTCTCCATAAGCCCGTTCCGAGTCGATTTATTGCTGTAAATTCCCGGTTTTGTTCGCTGGCAAGCAGTTTCTGTAGCTGATCCTGACTTGAATTTGCCATGCTGTTTAGCCGCCAAACTGTACGATCCACCAGAGAATCCGGACAGAATTCAGGTTCTATGCTGTTTAGCGGATTGAGTGTGGCTTTGATTCTGGAATGAATTTCTGCGGCTTGTTTGTTAGTGGAGATCAACGTTTCTGCTTCAATCGTTTGTTCAGGAGATGTTAAGCCTAAACAATAATCAAATATAATCTCTTTCTGATCGCTATTAAGCGGGGTCATTTGAATTCTTTGCTCCCAACTGATGTTTTCCACTCTTTCGCAAAACGTCCGACGGCTGTATGCAACCTACTTTTAACCGTTCCGATAGGTATACTTAAAATATCTGCCATTTGTTTGTAAGAAAATCTCTGAAAATATGCCAAAATCAATATTTCTCGCAGATTTTCCGGCATATCCGCTATAATCTGTCCAACCCTATTTGATGTTTCGCCCTTTTGAAGCTCATCGTAAGGCATTGTATTATCAGAAGTAACGGTATTTAGCATATCATCAAATGACAAATCCTGCGAATCCGCCATAGTGCCTATCGATACAGCGGAAGTTCGTTGCCATTTTCTCAGGGCATCTTTTGCCTTATTTGCGGCTATTGTGAAAAGCCACGGACGTAAAGGCCGATTTGTATCGAAGCTGTCCCTGCTGGCAAACAACTGTAAAAACGTCTCCTGAAAGACGTCCTCGACAAGATCATGCCGGTTTAGAAATTGCCTCAGAAATGCGTAAAGACTGTTTTTGTAACGACTTACAATCTCTCGAAATGCGGCTTCTTCGCCGGCTGAATAACGGGCGAGAAGTTCAGCATCACTTAGTTTTGCATATTTTTCGGCCATAACTCAAGCAACAGTTAAGAATAATGGAATCACTACTATTATACTATATTAGACGACAAATCAAATATTTTAGTTGCTGTTAATTTACATGTAGACATAAAATTACGACCTCATAAGCACATGAAATAAGAAATAACCTTTAAACTGTGAATATCAGGATTCCTAAAGTTGTTATAAATTTAATTTATCGCGGTTAATATGGTACATAAGGATAATTCTTCGATTGTAAATCTACCTATGTAAAAAGCATAGAATTATGACTGCTCTATGAGGTACGGGCAAGATATTCATCGATGAGTAGCGTGGGAATTATTAAAGATTAATCATAGTTTCAATGACTGTACTTTCAGCTTCCTCTTTTTTCATCTGGCGCCGGTCACGGACAATTATCATCTCATTATAAAGCTCTCTATCCTTGACGAAACTTTCTTTATTCCATCTTTGCATCTTTATAAAGAGGCCGTCTTCGAGCAGTTGTTTTCTTAGCCTGTCGTGATCATCCTCGTTGAGGTCTTCCTTTTCCATAATGTAAACTGAGATAAGTCCGTCGAAATACTCATTTGTTGAGTCGGCCCAGAAATGCCTGACAATCGATAAGGTAACAGCCGCGATAATTACGAGAAAAATCAAAGTTACCGCTGCGGTACCGGAATTATTGTGTTTAACTCGTTTCATAACCTGATAAAAATAATCAAATACAGAATAGACGTCAAAGAAAAATCCAACAATTGCAGAACGGATCGGAAGATTGGAAGGGTCTCAATCAAATACGCGATTTGAAAAAGGTGTGATATGCATATTGGTAATAAGCCAAATTATCCTTGATTTGTCGTAGAACCAGCGTTAATTTATGGCAAATTATCTTTTATTTTGTCGGTTTACAACGAAAAGTATTGATATGAACAGAGACCCTGTTAAAAATCGTTTATTTCTATTCGTCTTGCTTTTTTCTTTTTTTGCCGGGTGCAACGCACCTAAAAGCCAGCTCAGCACCTTTGGCGAATATTTCAAAAATTCCGATTATGAAAAATCAATAGAATTCGCCCGGTCTAAAGTCAGCAAAAGTAAAAATCCTAAAAAAGAAGATCTATTATGGACATTACAGCTCGGCACGCTTGAAAGATTGAGACAAAATTACCAGGAAAGTAACAATAATTTTGATAGATCGGAAGAGATGCTAAACTATTTCGATTATCAAAATGCAGCAGCCGATTCTGTAGCTGCAATTGCCGTTAATGAGAATATCATCCCTTACCTGGGTGAGGAATACGACGGCATAATGGTCAATACTTACAAAGCCTTGAATTTTATGGCCCTCGGTGAAAACGATCAGGCGCGGGTAGAATTCAACAGGGCCCTCGACCGGCAAAGAAGGGCAAAGGAGATATTCGCCGGAGAAATAAAGAAGCTTCAAAATGAATTGGACAAGGAACAGGAAAAAGAAGGATCGCAGGTCAAGAAAAACGTCGATAATCCCCAAATCAATAAGTTAATAGATGACAAATATCCCGGCCTGTACGAGTTCGAAGCGTATCCCGACTTCGTCAATCCCCTCACGACATACATTGCCGGAGTATTTTTCAATCTTATTGGCGACCATTCAAAAGCCGTAACTTTCCTCAAAGAATCTTGTGGAATGGTCAAAGATAACGAATACATTGCGCGGGACCTGGCTGTTACTGAAAAGGTTCTCGACGGTCAAGCGGAGTTGAAAGATACCGTCTGGGTAGTATTCGAAAACGGCCTGGGGCCTGTTAAGGAAGAATTTAGAATCGATATACCTCTGTTTATCGCATCGGACCAGGTGAAATACTTCGGGATCGCTCTGCCAATGCTCAAATTCAGGGAGCAGGTTTATCCTTACTTGTCGATCGGGGCTGACGGTAAAAATTATAATACGCAGATGGTTGCAAATATGGACCGAGTCGTGCAGACGGAGTTCAGCAAAGATTTTAAGGGGATTTTGACCAGAGCCATAATCTCCGCGACGGCAAAGGCGGTGGCTCAATACGCCCTGGACAAAAAAGACAGCTCCTCACCGAAGATTGTATCCCTGCTTGCTACTGTCTATTCAATGGCCACAACCGCCGCTGACGTCAGAATCTGGACTACGTTGCCGAAGAATTTCCAGGTCGCAAGATTGCCAATACCGCCCGACAGGAAAATAACAATAGAACCACCGGGTGGTGAATCTTTCCCGGTGGAAATACCCGCTTGCAGGAATGCGATTGTCTATGTTAGAATACCGCTGAAGCAGTCAAAACAGGTCCTCGACCTGATAACATATTAGTTAATATTAATGTTAATGGAGATTTGTCATGAAAAAGTTAGAAATAATATTGGTTGGATTGATTGTCTTCGCTTCCGGTTGTTATAAACACGATGAACCGAAAGTCCATCTCAGAGAAGAAGTTGGAAGTGATACGGCCGGAAGCAATATTGTCACCAGGCCGGTCACACATGCTTTCAGTGCGCTGATCGGCGAAGGAATCGAGGTTAACCAAGCCGTTACCAGAAGAAATGACGCCGGCTTTCTTGAGCTTTATGTTAATGGACGGAACGAATCGTATAACACCAGACGCTTCAGATACAGAATCGAATGGCTGGATGCGGATGGAATTGTGATTGAAACGAAAACAAGTGTGTGGCTGCCGATGTCGGCAATGGGTAAATCACCCTTTACCATTAAAGCTGTTGCGCCGAGACCGCAAGCCGTAGATTTCAGAATGGATACGAGAAAATGGGAGTAAATTATGAAAGCGAAAGTATTATATCTAATAACGATGGTATGTATTTTAGCGGCAGGATGTGCCCAGGAAACAACAATGATCGATACCATGCATGACGAGGGAAAGGCCGTCATGGCTCTAGACTATAGGGATTTCGATATGGCTGCGAGTAAAATGGTACAGTCGATGCTCGCTTCGGGAGCCCTTAAAAAAGCCGACGGCGGCAGGTATGTTGTTGCTACCGGCAGAATCGTCAACGATACGACGCAGAGAATCGACACCGACCAGCTAATGGTAAAAATCGAGACGGAGATATTGAACAGTGGACAGGCAGTTATGACATCCGCGATCGGCAGTGGTTCCGACGAGCTGCTCCATGAGACAAGGGAACTGAGAGATTCCGAAGAGTTTGATCCTAACACGGCGGCCAAAAGACAAACCCTTATCGCACCTGAACTGACCATATCCGGCAAAATCTTTCAGAGGAGTATCCGCTATGACCGAAATACTCAGCAGATTGAGTACTATTTCCAACTAAAGCTGAGCGATGTTAAGAGCGGACTAAGGTTTTGGCAGGATGAAACTCTTATCGGCAAAAGGGGCAGCAATAGATCTGTTTCCTGGCAATAGAGTTTAATCGAAAGTTTTTCAAAGGGTGGAAAAATGAAAAAAATAGCAAGTATTATTTCGATCTGCCTGCTAATAACGGCAGTTGTGAATGCTAATGAAGCGTCGGCGGCGCAACAAAATCCGGCCGGCGACAACCGCAGCACATCGTCCCTTCTTTCAAAGACCGAGCCAAACAACGCAGTAATCAAGGAAGTCATCGGCCGTGGCCGAAACAGGGACGAAGCTGTCAAGAACGGTCTATATAGGGCAGTCGAGCAGGTAAGAGGCGTCAAAGTCGATTCCAGCAGATACGAATTCGGCTTCCGCAGTTCAGGTGTAGGAGTAGGTGACGATGGGCCCGGCCGAAGGAGGATAGAATTCGATTCTGTAAACGTTGCTACCAACGGCACCGTCTATACCACCGAAATCGGTGGCCTGATAAGAAGCTACAATGTTCTCGATGAAAAGCAAATCGATCCGGATACTTATGAAGTCACGCTCCAGGTCTCCGTTTATGACTATGGCGCGCGGGGTCAGACCGGGCGTGTCAAGATCGCTTTGATGCCTGCGAAAACACAGCAGAATAAATATGGTTTTCTGAACCAAACTATTTCCGGCGACACACTTTCGTCGCTGTTTTCCCAGCGGCTCGTTGCGGGACTGACCCAAACTAACAAATTCGCCGTCCTTGATCGTGAAAGCATCGCTGACTTCGTCAGAGAAAAAGAGATGCTCTTTTCCTTTGACGCACCTCTTGGAGAACAGGCGAAGCTCGCTGAGACTATTGGCGCCGATTATCTGCTCGCAGGAACTATCAATCAGGCCCAAATCGAGAAAATCGAGAGGTATCTTCCGGCCGCCAATTATACTACGAGGAAATTCAAAGCACGGTTCAATTTCGATTACCGGCTCGTTGACAGCGCCACAAAGCAGGTAGTCCTGGCGTCAAATGCGCAAAAATATCTTGAGGATGAGCAAGTCAGAAAACTCGCTGACGAACAGAATCCTCTCGAATGGGATCCGGCACAGGTTCGTGATGCTTTTCTTTCGCTCGTGGCCAACGATGTTATAGCGGCGATTATCGATCGCGTGTATCCTGTCACAGTCGCTGCAATACAGCAGGACGGCCAAATAATCCTGAACCAGGGCGGCCAGAGAATGAAAACCGGCATGCTGCTCGACGTCTTTACAATGGGCAGGGAAATCTTCGATAACGATACCGGCGAGTCACTTGGAACGATAGAAAGCCATGTTGCTACTGTAGAAATTCAGAGTATCGCGCACACCTTGTCTGTGGCCAAAATAGTGGCAGGCGATGGATCAAAAGTTACCATGGGTTCAATTTGCCGAATCCGAAAGGAAAAGAGAGACCTTGACGTCGGAATGAAACCGGACGTCATTAGAACCAAAACGGGGGGCGTCAAGCTGCCGTTCGATAATTAGCAGACAATAATATTTAGACTGGACGATGGACAAATAGAGATATGTCTTAACCGTTGTCCCTTTTTTCTATTACTGTCGTTGGTGTATTGCTTTCTATATACCCTTTGGGAACCTCAAAGAACTTGAAACCGCCTACGTAGCTGAAGAAAATTCTGTCATTATTACCTTTAAACCATGATTGCCATTGCTCTGCAACCTGAAATGACTCATTAGTATATCGTGCTAATAGACTCTGAGCGGTATCGGCGTGTTTTTCATCCTCTAAAAGATAAATCAGCCGTTTGAGGGTTTCTGTTTCGCGATATTCAAACTGTGGCTCGACCTTGAAAGGTTTGGCAAATATCTCATGCTCAAGCGACCCAGCATGGGCCGCATCTGCCATGCAGTTTCACAAGTATCCGGTTTTGAGAGAAAGCTGGCTGCATAAGAATGCGCCAGGAACTCCTACGGTAACAGTAGCACGTGCGTATTGGCGGCTTATGTTTGGTCGTGGCGCCCTGGTGTTCGCGCCGTCGTGGTCAATAATAACGACATCGAAATCAGCCGTTTGGCTGCCCGTGAAGGTATTGTAGTCCATAGTTTCCACCTGCCGGAAATGCTTTGTGAGAAAATGCATGAAGCCCTTAGCACGATCCGTATTCGGCAGGCCGGCATCCATTATATGCAGGCCAATCTTATCTGACGTTTCGGTCTTCTGATATTTAACGGCCTGTTGGGCCTGTTGAGGCTGGTCTTTCTTACGCTCATAAAAACTATCAGAGCGAAAGTTAACAAAAATATCGGTCCTAAAGAAAGGACGAGTTTGGTTTCATTAGTGCTTTTCCCCATTAGTGATAATACCTTAAAAAAGCGGTGAATTAATAGTTTATTGTAGTCAAGTGCCGGTTCAAAAGACAATAAGAAATTCGTATTGGTTATTGTATAATTTTGCCGATTCTCAGGGCGATTGATTATGTGACGCTGGAATTATCATTCTTGCTCTTGTGCTCTACTGAAGATGCTACTCAGGTTTAGCGCATCCGGGCTACATTTAGTGCATTCGAGGCAACGAATACATCGCAGGTCGTTCGGCGTCTTTTCAGGTTCGATACCGTATTCGCACAACTTGTGACATTGCTCGCAGTGTGTGCATTCATCGGCGTTGAATCGCAGAAAGAACGCCGAGACGCGATTGAACAGCGAGAAAATCGCACCGAGCGGACATAACAATCTGCACCAGGGCCTTCTTATAAAGAAAATCGCTATGAGAAACAGAATGAGAATCGTCAGCTTCAAAATGCTCGGCCAGACAATATCCTCTCCGGCAATCACCTGGCCGGCCATTGTCGGGACCGCTGCCTCGAGCGCCCCGGCCGGACAGATCCGGCAGACAAAAAGCGGATGCTCTTCGCCGAAGAAGTAGGGCACAGCCAGCACAGTCCCGATCAGCATTACATAACGGAAGTATCCGGTAAATTTGGGCAGGTCGAATTTCGGCGTTGGGACCTTGGCCGCCAGGTCCTGCAAAAAACCAAAGGGACAGGCCCAACCGCATATAAGCGTGCCGAACAATGCGCCCACTGCAATAAGCAATCCGACTGCAACAAAGGGAAAAACATGCAGTGCGCCGAATTGAGCTATTACGCCGATAGGACAGGCAAACGTCGCCAGCGGACACGCGTAGCAGTGAAAGACCGGAGAGCACATAGTGTGTAAACGCAGTCCGGCCGGATCTAGCCAGACCATAAGAAACGCCGCCTGAATCCACATTCGCCAGTCGATTAGTATGGAAGTGAAACCGCCTGTTTTGTTTTTATCGACCATGGCCACCATGATCTGCCTTTAACTGCCTCAGGTCGAGCAAGTTTCGGGTGCCTTCTCGCCTATTTCGTATGTCTGCTTGATTTTACCCGTTTCATCTCGCTTGACGCCGCTGACGGACGCGTCCTTGATAAGAGCGGATTCCGACTTGGCGAGCAGGACAGGCTGGCCGTCCTGCTGGGCCGAGACGTTCGTCGAATGGAAGAATGCCCCGTATGTCAGCAGGGCCGCCCCGAGCAGCACGAGCAGGCCAAAGATGAGGATTTTCGTATTCTTATTTATCATAAATGCATTCCTTTTTACTTATTTTATCGACCGGCGATATTCAATTAGCTGCCTTTTTTCCGGCGACCCAAAAATGGCGGAGGCGAATGGGAATCGAACCCACCCGGGACCTTCTCAGCCCCACGCTGGTTTTGAAGACCAGGGGCACCACCAGGCACCAGTCACCTCCACAGTGATTCACCTTTAGTTCTATCGGATACTATCATAACGAATCCGCATCAATGAGTCAATAAGTTCACATTAAACTTTTATTCTACCTGTTTTGGAGTAATATCCTCCATGAACGTGAGCAAGAGAAGATGCCATGGGAATCGAGGGTAGCATACACCCCGTAAATAGATATAATACAATCAAACCGTATTTTCAATTGACTGCTAAGGAGTGTATCATGCGTATTATGACGAGTGTTTTCCCGATCCTGCTCATGGTGAGTGTCTATGTTCACGCCCAGACCGATATTCCAACCGACTGGATCGACCCGGATACCGGACATCGAATCATCCGGCTGTCGCGCGAGGATGGCAGTCAGAGTTCATATTTCCACCAAAACGAATTCACCCCCGACGGCAGGAAGCTGGTTTTTACCTCGCCAAGCGGGCTTTACACAGTTGACTTGGAGACCCGCGAGATTGAACGGATTCGAGAAGGACGAACGTGGCTAATCTGTGTTGGTCGCAAGACGGGCCGGGCCTTTTACTTTTCGCGAGGCGAAGATGGGTTCGCCCTATGGGCCGTGGACTCGGCCACCAAAGAGGACCTGAAAGTCATCGATGTCCCACGAGGCCTGATGATTGCTAATATCAATTGTGACGAGACCCTTGCGGGTGGGACATTCGACCTGAAGCCGCCGCAAAGGTTCGGCGACTTTCGTACCGGCAGGCGCAGCGGGCAGCGCCCGGGTTTCGGCACTCCGAACACGGATCGTGATATGCAATTATTCACACTCAATTTAAAGACCGGCGAAGTCAGCAAATTCAATGAAAGCCGTGCATGGTTGAACCACGTTCAGTTCTCTCCGACCGACCCGAACCAGATGCTCTTTTGCCACGAGGGAACGTGGGAGCTCATGGACCGTACCTGGATCATCCGCACCGACGGCACCGGGCTAACCAATGTCCAGCCGCGTTTCATGAACTTTCAAATTAACGGCCACGAATTCTTCAGCCCGGACGGAAAGAGTATTATCTACGACCTGCAGACGCCTCGCAGTCACGTCTTCTGGGTTGGTTGTTACGAAATCGAGACAAAGAGGCGGACCTGGTACCACCTTCAGAAGAATGAGTGGTCTGTGCATTTCAACATCTCACCCGACCAGACGCTCTATTGCGGCGACGGCGGCGGACCGCATAGCGTGGCCGCACCGGATAACGGCCAGTGGATTTACCTCTACAAGCCGCACGTGATCCCGCCGGTGACCGGCGGCGCCAGCGATCCGGAGAAATTGATACGCAGCGGGTATTTCGAAACAGAGAAGCTCGTCAACCTCGCAAAGAACAATTATTCGCTGGAGCCGAACTGCCAGTTCACGCCCGACGGTAAGTGGATCGTCTTTCGTTCCAACATGTTCGGCCCGACGCACATCTACGAGGTCGAGGTGGCAAAAAGCCGCTGAAGCGGAGAACATATTATGGTTGGTGATTGCTTTTTGTAAAGCACTGCCGGGAATAGAGAAATGAGCACAATGGCGGCAGCCAAAAAAGGATTTCCTCTCAAGACACTCTTCAGCTTTCTTGGGCCCGGTTTCCTTGTTACCGTCGGATTTATCGATCCTGGCAACTGGGCAACGAATTCTTAAGCTGCTCGTAAAAGACCATCGCGGGGCTTCCGGCGAAGCTTATGCCCATCCATGCGGCCTCGTCGATTTCGTCCTGGGTGAAGCCTTTCTCTTTAGCCTTTTTCAGGTGCATCTTCAGGCACGGCTCACACCGCGTCGCTACCGACAACGCAAGAGCCATCGCCTGCTTGGTGTAGGCGTCCAGGCCATGAGGTGAGCTTGCGGCGCCGAGAAAATCCGTGAATTTAGCCTTAATTTCGTCGATCTCAGAGACTTCTTTCGTTCCCGCGGTCGAGGATACATCATCAGCACAACATGCTACATCTTCGCTGGCAACCTCTGCGGGAGCCTGTGATGATTTCTTTATTGTAGGTGCTGCTTTTGCTATCGGTTGGCTGGGGCTTGGTGTTGGTATTTTCCGACTGCCGGTAGTTTTAATGTGAACGAGTCCTGAGCCTTTTTTGAGAACTCTGCCGACAATAGCGGCGGCGGAAATTCCATCTTTATGAAGAGCTTTCAGGAAAGCAACGGCGTCATTTTCTGCGATGGCAATTAGAAGGCCGCCTGATGTTTGCGCATCATAGCACATATCGACCATCTCCTGCGGCAGAGATTCGTCGGCAACAATGCGGTCGCCGCACGATTCCTTGTTTCGCTCGATCGCTCCGGGCAGAATTCCCGCAGCGGCGTATTCGAGCACGCCGGGAAACAACGGAATATCGTCCCAGATGATTTCGACGTCCACACCGCTTGAGAGGGCCATCTCGGCAAGGTGCCCCATCAGGCTGAAGCCTGTCACATCAGTGCAGGCATGGGCCCCAAATTTGACCATGAGCTGTGAGGCTGTTTTGTTGAGTGTGGTCATCGATTCGGCGGTTGCTGTGACGCTCTCTGCTTTAGCCCTGCCGATTTGTGCTGCAAAAGCTACGATTCCCGTGCCGAGGGGCTTGGTCAGGATGAGCACGTCGCCGGGCCTGGCAGCGGCATTGGTTACGATTTTGTCCGTTTTTATTGTGCCGGTGACAGCGAAACCTGCTTTAATCTCGCTGTCATTGATGCTGTGACCGCCGATGATAGCCACTCCGGCTTCGTTCATCTTGTCGATACCGCCGGAAAGAACCTGGCCCATAGTTTCATCGGGGACCTTGCGGACGGGAAAACCGAGTACGGATACCGCGGTCATCGGCGTTCCGCCCATAGCGTAAATGTCACTGACCGAATTTGCCGCCGCAACCTGCCCGAACGTGTATGGATCATCAACGGACGGCGTAAAAACATCAACGGTCTGCACAAGGGCCGTGCCATTGCCCATGTCGTACACGCCGGCATCGTCTCCCGCCGGCACACCGACCAGGACACGGGGATCATCTACGGTGGGCAAATTCTTCAGCACCTGCTTTAGAAACGCCTGGTCGATCTTCGAAGCGCAACCAGCCTTTTCCACAAGTTTTGTCAATTGCACCGGGCCAGTAGGGGCTTCAGGCCGCTCTCCGGCACACGTACAGATGTTCTTTTCCTTGAAAACATCACAAGGACACGGCAGCCTGTGATCGCAAATGCAGTGGCCCAACCGTATCGAACGCTGCATGACTCGTTTTCGTCTTTCCATGTTTATCATTTGATTATCCTCTAACATGATTATTAAAATACATAAAGATTCACTTTACAGGCAAACCTGAACGCCTATCAAAGTGGACTATCTATGCCTTGGCGATGAGTTTTCCTGCGTTTTCGCCGCGAGAGGCGTCAAACACTTCGGTCACTGTGATAACAACCACACCTTTGAAATTGTTATCAGGTTTTTTCTTGTGAAGATTGGCGTTGGCGAATTCGTAAGCTTCGCCCGATGTCTCGTATGTTGCCATCGCGATAAATTTATAAGATTTGTCTGTCTCTTCGTCCCAGACACAGAATGAAGCATACCCATTTTCCTGAATATTTCGACATGTAGCGTTCATAAAAAGATCTCCGATGACCAGGACGTCAGGCTGGTACCACCAGTATTGCAGCATGTAAACGACGTTTGGAATAGCCTTTTTCGATGGCTGTCGCCAGAGCAATGACCTTCTTCTGTTCCATAAGCTCTTTTGCATCATGTGGTATTTGCATTTTATAACACCCCTTTACTAAGTTTATTCTTTTATCTATCGCTTTTTCTAATCCAGTTGCCCCGATAGCATCGTCCGAATCTGAATAAATAACTTGGTAAATTCATTGTTCATCCGGTCTCTTGGGCGGGGCAGTTCTATCTTGAATTCGCAGGCAATTTTGCCGGGACGTTCACTGAAGACTATAACTTTGCTGCCCAGGACGATGGCTTCATCAATATTATGTGTAACGAAGATGATGGTTGTCTGATTTTCCTGCCACAAATCGGTCAACATCTGTTGAAGCTCAGTCCTGGTTGAATCATCAACGGCCCCGAACGGTTCGTCCATAAGCAAAAGCTTCGGTTCTATTGCCAGTGCCTGGGCGATTGCCGCCCGTTGTCGCATCCCGCCGGACAACTCATGTGGATAAGCATTTTCAAAGCCCTTGAGTCCGACTTTGGCGAGCAGGGCAGCAGCCCGGCATAGTCTTTCCGTTCGTCGGACACCTCGCATCTGAAGGCCGAACGATACGTTGGAAATCGCCGTTCGCCACGGAAACAACGTATAATGCTGGAACACGTGAGCGATGTTGCCCCCAAAGCGCAAATCCTGCCCCAAACGTAAATATCCCTCATCAGGCGTATCCAATCCTGCAATAAGATTGAGCAAAGTAGTTTTGCCGCACCCTGTCGCACCAACGAGAGTAACGAGCTCTCCCTGGCGAACAAGAAGATTTACATCCCTTAATGCCTTGACACTGGTACCCGTGTCTGATCGGAAAGTCTTGCCGACCTTGTAAACCTCCAGGGCCATGACTTTTTCTTTCGATGAACTGTCGATTCCACCATGTGACATAATTTCAGATTTCCTTTCCGTGCCACCGGACAAGACCGGACATAATCCTGCGCATCATTAGACTCAAAAGGGCTCCGATGCTGCCGACAATCAACATAGCTGCAATCACGATATCCATTGCGGCATTGTCCGAAGCGTATATGAGCAGATACCCAATACCGCTCTCGGCGCCCGGTAACATTTCCGCAGCGATGATGACAAACCAGCATAATCCAAGCCCCTGTCTCAGACCCGTCAGAATCATTGGCATCGACGCGGGCAAATACACATGCCAAAAAACCCGCCTTCGCTTTGCGCCCAGCGCTTGTGCCAGCAGTAAATAGTTACGCCTGACTCCTGTGACACCGTCGAGCGTGTTAGTCAGAATGGGAAAGAAACCTCCTACGAAGATCACGAAAACCATTCCCAATTGGACCTGGTCAAAAACGGTTCGGGTGTATCCTAAGCCGAACAATTGCGGCAGCGTTCCTCTTTTGAAAACAGCTATAGCAAAGGGCAACCATGCAATCGGGCACAATGGTCTCAAAACTTCTACAATCGGTTCAAGGCCGCCACGGACAAAGCGGATAGAACCCATAGCAATTCCCAGGCTTACCCCCGTCAATGCGGCCAAAAGAAAACCCAGCAACACACGCAGCAAGCTTATAAATGTATTACTCAAAATCGAACCTGATGCGTAGTGCTCCCGAAGCGGATGTACAAGCTGGTCAATCACAAGAGTCACCGGCGGAAAAATCCACGGCTGGTTCAGCCACACCGCTGCAAACTGCCAGACGACAAGCAATATAACAGGCATAATAATCCAGCCTAAATACGAGCCGGTTTGTGAGGCACGTAA
Source organism: Sedimentisphaerales bacterium (assembly GCA_016936275.1). Taxonomy (GTDB): domain Bacteria; phylum Planctomycetota; class Phycisphaerae; order Sedimentisphaerales; family Anaerobacaceae; genus JAFGPJ01. The sequence continues at coordinate 5,194 of JAFGPJ010000238.1, read as the reverse complement.
TTCACTGAAATACCCCCCAGACGGACATCCCAGCCACCGGGATAAACGCCATAGTTTTTTATGTTCCTGTACGCCTCTGGGCAAGTTTGTTCCTCGCTTTCTCTAATAACGACAAGTCATATGCAGCTTGCTGTATATCGTTCGGTTTCAGGCCTTTTAGCTTATCTTTGAATATACCAAGTCCGTCCATAGCCTCAATCCATTTGCTCATGGTTTTATGCCATTGCTCGGAAGGCTCCATGGAATAACCACTTGTGGGAATACTTATTCGTTCGACGGATTCGCTTGTTCCTATCCATCGCACTGCCGCTGCCACAGCCTTGTCCATATCTGAATTTACTGTTTCAGTACCCTGGATTAGCAATATGAGTAACGCCACAAGGGCATTGGATTTCTCTTCTATGGCCCTTGTATTGGCAGCGATACAACAGCATGGATGATCTTGAAATGTTCCCGGCGGTAAGTCCTCAAGGTCACAGACAATACGCCCAATGCCCTTTTCGACCGCAATTGCCGGGAACGGATTGTTTCCGGCGTAACCGTCTATCAATCCGCTTCCAAGAGAAATGTTGAGTTTGTTTCCACCTTTTACGTTTACCATTTGCACCTTCAGATCAGTTTGTGCCGGGTCGCCCCCGAATTTGATTCCTTCGTGCTTCAGCGCTTCCTCGAACACCAGCTTTGCCACAGCCACCGGATTCTTATATCCAATGCGTATCGGCTTGTCTGTGGCTTTGGCTATAGCAACAAATTCTTTCCACGTCTTTGCAGGAAAATCATGCTTAACAACAAACATATCCCCTTTATAGTGAAGCGGTGCTATAAGCTTAACTGGAGCTCCGCTATCCGCTGAAGCAAGCACAGGGGCGACGCCACCGAAGCCTACTTCAATGACATCTTGTGCAAGAGCTGTCGGCATCTTGGATGCGCCCCCAACTTTCATTATTTCAAGGTCTGCAACCTTCTTACCCTGATCCAAAAGTTCGTAAAACTTACGATCTTCGATAATCTTCAAGCTAATTCCGCTTTGACTGGCATATTCAGAAGCATTATCCAGAGCAATAAATAAAGCTGTATGGTGGTCGTGACCGACATGCCCGATTTTCAGGGTTGTTGTTCCTGTCGATTTTCCGGTTTTATCCTTCTGTTTACAGCTTGTCAGAAAAACTGTGAAGATCAGCAATGCACCAAATATGAACGTCACCTTTTTCATAATTGATTCCTTTCAGAACCTATGTCTTTTGCTTTACATTTTCCAAGACATCAAATCCTTAGCTACCACAAATGAAAGAGCTTGAGAACAAGTCCAATCCTGTCTCTATCAGTAAAAGTAGAATCGAGACTAATGGGAAGACCGGCCTTAAACGACCATCCCTTTTTGAATTTCCAAATAAAACCCGGCACAAGGTCGTGACTATGACCCTTACCTTCTTTGTCAAGGTAGTTGTATTCGACCGCCGGCCAAAAGCCCGGATCGAGGTTAAAAAGAACAGCCCCATTTATTTCCCCAACCTCTGCATCATCATTCTCGCTCCATAAATAGTTCGGATTGAAGTGCAGCGAGAAATCCTTCCACGCTTTTGAAATCTCAGTCGATATCTTGTAGGCTCCGTCGTCATTCCCCAGCGACTTATCCGTATCTCCCGAAGGAAAGTAGTACCAAAAATCGACGGCAATCCCGGGGAAATTATTCGTTTCCTTAATAAAGTTCCATTTCTCAAACACATAGATGTTTGCAAGACCATCGCTGTCATTTTCTTTGCCGGGGATATCGAAATCGTTCATCCAATATGGAACTCCGAGCGCGATATGATGGTCCTCCGCCCAGCCATATTTTGAGCAGAGCACAAACACTGATCTTTGCTTATGTTGACCCGATGTCCGGCCATGATAATCGTCATCGGCTCCCAATACCTGGTCCCAGTCATAGTACTGATACTTGAGCGATACGGATAAATGATCCTTACCGACCGTTTTGGCACTTCTTGTTTTAGTGAAAAAGCTCATACAATACTTGCCGCACCACGGATGCAACTGTTTACCCTGTCCGGCAGGACTTCCTTGAGTTGTCTCTGCACACTTTGCTATAAGAGCGAAGGTGGCCACAAATGCCAAAGTAATAAGAATCATCTTCATATTCATTGTCATATCCTTTCTTTTGCCATCGTTCCCATTGTCCCAATAAAAAAGGCGGGAAAGAGAAGATGTCTCTTTACCCGCCGATACTCACGGCTCGATTTGGCTTTTTAAATCATGTGCCAGGTCTCCTCTTGTTCTGCTTCAAACAGTCACAAGCCGTGTCTGTCTGCACATGGCACCTGCTGTTGAAACACTCTGGCACTCGCCACGAGTACCGGCAAACGCCACCTCAGCCGTACTCAAAATTACCTACGGCAACAATTAATCCGAATGGCTCCTTCACTGATAATTCCCTAACCAAAGATTAACACAATAAACCTTCTGAAAACCTGCTAAATTGTACAAATACTTTCTCCAAAAACCAAGCAAAAAGCAAAACGCATTCTGTGCCGCCACCCACCACAATTAGCGCGACTATTTTTCATATTATATCGAATACCGTGTTTCACACTGTATGGTCTCGAACGGCCCAAGGTCAATATCAACAACCACCCGGTATTTGCCGTTAAAATCATTCGGTACTTGCCACAAGTACTCATAGCAGGTGCCGCCTCAGCCGTACTTGAATTTGCCGGACTCAAGCACGTTTCCTTTTTCATCTACGATTTTGATTTTCGCTCCATTGACGGCCCGGTTGTTTTTTGTTATGAAGTTCTGGTATTGCTCGCCAGCTTGCCCGGTAATGGTAAAATCTATCGAGAGATGTGATCTATTTTTTTTAATTTTCGGTTTAATCAGAAATGGCGGTCCGAGTTTGAGGGCCGTTGCCTCGTTGTTTTTAACCTTGATTTTTGATATGTCGCCCCAGGAGCCGCGGCTTTCTATCCGCCATGTGTACCCATCTTGTTTCATTGAAAGGCTCAGAAGCTGCGGCCTGTAGATTCGTGCACCGATGGCAGACGGCTTTGTACCTGAACGAATCGTGGTATTAATAAACCAAATACTGTTAAGCTGCAACACGGCATCTGTTCCGCCCGCATCAATACTAACATATCCTTTTCTTTGCGTGTAGTAGAGGACTGACAAACCTGAACACGCTATAATGGCTAAAGATATCCAAATATCCTTTTTCTTCATATTACCGCTGGCTCTGGGTAGTTTTGTTATTTATTTATTCAGACGCAGAAATAATGGTTTTGTTACGTTCTTTTTTTGAAATTTACTGTAGAAAGGACAAAATTTCTTCAATTTTGCGCTGGAATGCATTGAATATTCGAAGAAACTAACTGCTTTTATTTACAATCGTTTATAAGGCCTATTTTCAGCCTATTGAGTGCCAGATTTCCTCTTGTTTTGCTTCAAATGGTCACAGGTTAGCAGCTACTTTGACCTGAAACCTGCCTTTGAAACCGCTCGGCAATCGCCACGAGTACTTGCACATAGAACCTCAACCATACTCGAATTTACCTCTGGTCTTACTTTCCCAATCAAGTAGAACTTGATTTCAAAGATATAAATGTGCATAATTACGTATTTGGTTCGAGAAATAATCCCAAAGTGATGTTCTAAAGCTTAGAAACATGGAAGCTAATAGGAGCTTGTCATGACATTATCAAACCAGCAAATTTTACGGAATCTGCCTTCGGTCGATGCCCTCCTGAACGATCCTGATCTTCAAAATTGTGCCGCCGATCTTGGCAGACAGGTTGTTGTTAATTCCATTCGCCGGGCGATTGATGATTTCCGAGAGCGTATTTTAGCCCAAAACCTTGTAGAGACGGATGGAGATGTAATTCGTCAACAAATAATTGCTGATGTCAAAAGCAGTCTTAAAACCATTTCCGGGCCGCACTATCGAAAAGTCGTCAACGCAACAGGTATTATTTTGCACACCGCTCTTGGTCGGGCGGTTCTTTCCGCTCAGGCGCTGCGCCAGATTCAGGATGAACTGTCAGGCTATTCTCTGCTTCAGGCCGATATCGAATCCGGCAAACGATCAAAACGAGATAGTTATATCGAGCAGCTTTTGCAGCAGCTAACCGGCGCCGAGGCTGCCACTGTGGTTAATAACAATGCTGCGGCTACCAGCATCGTACTTAATACCGTCGCGGCCGGCAGGGAAGTCATCGTCTCCCGCGGCCAGCTTGTTGAAATTGGCGGGGCGTTCCGTCTGCCCGATGTGATGGCTTTCAGCGGGGCAAAGCTTGTCGAGGTCGGGACCACGAATAAAACGCACCCGCGAGACTACATCAATGCCATAACCGAAAACACCGCTGCAATACTCCGCGTTCATCCGAGCAATTACAAAATTCAGGGATTCTCGTCGGAAGTCTCGCTCGATGAGCTTGTAGAAATAGCTCACAAACATGAGCTGGTTATGATCGACGATGTCGGCGCTGGTGCGCTTATTGATTTTTCGCAGTTCGGATTCGAGCCTGAGCCGATCCTGAGAGAATCGGTGGCCAAAGGGGCGGATATTGTCACTTCGAGCGCCGATAAGCTGATTGGTGCTTCGCAGGGTGGTATCATCCTCGGCAAAAAGAAATTGATCGAAGCCGTGAGGAAAAATCAGTTTGCCAGAATCGTCCGCGTTGGAAAACTCACCCTCGCTGCACTGGAAGCTACACTGAAGTTATTTCTCGATGAAACTGTTGCTCTTCGCGAATTGCCGACACTGAAAATGCTCAGACGTGATTCATCCGAAATAGCGAAGCAGGCTGAAGATATTGCAGAGCAATTGAATAAAAACGTTTCCGGCGTTACCGTCACCATGGCCAGCGGCTTTTCACAAATGGGCAGCGGCTCACTGCCAACGCAGAACCTGGCGACGACTCTCGTGGCTTTGCGTTCCGAAAAAATTAATGCTGAATCGCTGGCACAAAAGCTTCGCAAGAATGACAAGCCGATTTTTACGCGAATCCAAAACGACCAGGTACTTATCGACCCCCGGACGCTTCTGAGCGGGGATGATAAAATAGTGGTCGATGCGTTGATTAAGATTTTCAATACAAAAAGTTAATCTCTATGGCGACGACACAAAAGAACATCACACTCGGTACGGCCGGCCATATAGATCATGGCAAGACGGCATTGATAAAGTGTCTGACCGGCTGTG
>JAFGPJ010000237.1 GCA_016936275.1 Sedimentisphaerales bacterium | reverse complement strand
GCTTTGATATACATATATTTGCCGTCTTCGGTTTTGACGGATGTGTTGCCCCCTCCGCCCTGAACGAGAGTGGGGTCGATTCCAGTCTCATTTGATATTCGAATCAAGTCAGCAAGCGCTTTATCCATTCAGTTTTTTCCTTTCGTTACTTTTGCAATGATAGACTCATCTTGGTGTGGCATCGGGCAGGCCCCCATCGACGGGAATCGTAACACCCGTCGTCGGCGTCTGGCGCGTGGCGAAGAACAGCACGGCGTTGGAAACGTGCCTGCCTGTAATTTTTGCTTTTAATAGATTTCTGTTCCGGTAATACTCCTGTAAACCTTTTTCGTCGAGCCCTCTCGCCCGCATTCGGTCGGGGCCGACTTGGGCCCATAGCCCTGATTTGTACTTGCCCTCGGAAAACACTCCGTCCGGAGCGACCATGTTTACGCGAACGCCGTATTGTGCAAGCTCTAAACTTGCTATACGCCCCAACTGGTGGCATGCCGCTTTGGTTGCGCTGTAAGCGCCGAAGCCGGCTCCTGGGCTGGGAACGTTCTTCGTGGATACGATAATAACGTCACCCCCGGTGCCCTGGGCGATAAAGTGGTGGGCGATTTCACGGAGCGTCAGAAAAGTACCTTCGACATTTACTTTTTCGAGTCTGCGAAAGTCATCGAGGTCGATATCCTTTAAATAGGCAACCAACGGGATGCCGGCGTTAATGACCACAATATCAATCCCACCCCAGGTTAGAGAAATACTTTCAAGACCATGGATGATAGACTCCTCATTAGTGACATCTATTGGAATTCCTGTCACGCGGTCATTGGCTGTTTGCTTCAGATCAGCAGTAAAATCATCAAGCTTTTCGCCGGGAAGGTCTGTGGCGGCTAAATGGCAACCATTTTCCAGCAATCCACAGCAAATGCCGTAACCGATGGCGCCCGCAGCGCCGGTTACAAGCGCAACCTTATTGCAAAGAGGCAAATCAGAGCTATCATCCTTCCGCTCGACATAAAGTACCCCGAGGTTTCGTAGGCACGCAATCTCAGGTTTTAAATTGTGCCGGGCAGAATAATCTGAAATCTTCTCGCTCAATTGTTTACGAAGAGTTTCCGGCTCGGCATTATAGTCTACATCGCTTAAGAAAATCGGCGGATTCTTGCCTTTTGTTAAAGGCGCAGGATATTGCTGAGCTTCGACATTTTTCGCAGAGCCGGCGAAATCAATAGCTTCCTTGCCCATAAGCGACTTCAAGATGACCGGCTTATATGGCAAGTCCGGGTTTTCTGTCGGTTCTGCCAGAAGACCGCGAACAATTGTCGCTATTTTAGCTAAATTACTCATCGTTATTTCCCGGCGGCATCATTTACAGTATCTATCATGAACTTTGCGTTTTCCAGCGGTGTTTTGCCGTCGAAGACCGCGCTTCCTGTGACTATAATATCAACGTCCATTCGGGCGACGTCTTTTATGTTATCGCGGGTTATGCCGCCGTCAACACCTACGAGAATATCTTTCTTTGTGTCGCTGAGCATTTTTCTTAATCGGCTGAGCCGTCCTTCCGTAGAAGGGATGAACTTCTGTCCGCCCCAGCCCGGATTGACCGCTAAGAGAAAGACCATATCAACTTCATCGATAAGCGACGTAACAACTTCAAGAGGTGTGCCGGGATTCAAAGCAATGCCGCGCAGGATTCCTTTGTTCGGGTCGTTGGCATTGTCCATTTGTCCCAGCTTTTGCAGAACGCGATGTATGTGCCGGCATGATTCAACGTGGACAGTAATAATATCGGCGCCGGCGTCGACGTAGCTTTCAAGCTTATCGAGAGGCTCTTCTATCATCAGGTGTACGTCCTTTAGCAGTGGAGTTTTGACTGCCTTTATGAACGGAGGCCCGACGGTCATCATCGGGCAAAAGCAGCCGTCCATAACGTCGACGTGCAGCAGCTTGACGCCGGCCGTTTCCATGAGTTTTAAGTCCGGGTCGAGTGACATTAAATCCGCGGTAAGGATTCCCACGCTGATAAGCGGGACTGCTTTGCGAATCTGCTCTAAGATAAGTTTGTCCGGCATTATTTGTCCTGGTTTTTGAGAGTTTCGTACATCTCAAGGGCCTCAGCCGGCTTCAAATTTTCATGGACGACCTTGTGGACCGTCTTCATCATCGCTTCGGGCGCTTCGGCCTGGAAGATATTTCGCCCCATGTCCACACCCGATGCTCCTTCCTGCACGGCGTTATATGCCATTGTCAGGGCATCGAGCACGGGGATTTTCTTGCCGCCCGCCATCACAATCGGAACCGGACAGGAAGCTGTTATTGTCTCGAAATCCTCCGGTACGTAATAGGTTTTGATAATCTGTGCGCCAAGCTCGGCACATATTCGGCAGGCCAGGCGGAAATATCTCGCATCCCGCACCATGTCCTTGCCGACCGCTGTGACCGCCATAGTTGGAATGCCGTAGCGAAGCCCCATGTCCACCAGACGGGTCATATTATGCACCGAGCGGGTCTCGAACTCACCACCGATAAAGACCTGCAAAGTTATCGCCGTGACGTTCATCCGAATCGCATCTTCGATATCGACGGCCAGTTCCTCGTTCGACAGCTCCTTGAGTATGCTCGGCCCGCCGCTGCAGCGCATCACGACCGGCTTGGTCAGTGAAGGCGGCACGGTGGTTCGCAGGATTCCCCGGGTCAGCATTATAGCATCGGCATAATACATCAGCGGCACAATATTCAGGTCGATTCGCTCAAGTCCGGTTGTTGGGCCCTGAAAATAGCCGTGGTCAATCGCGAACATTACCGTCCGGCCGGTATCAGGATTAAATATCCTTGCCAGCCTGTTCTTCATTCCCCAGTCAAGAGAGCCGGCCCCTTTGAGGAAAAAGCCCGGCGTCTTCATGGGAACGTCTTCGTAGAATTGTTTTTCTCCTTTAGCGGAGTCTATTTCAGGCATAATTTATTCCTTTCCTTCATTTAGGCATCTTGATTTTCGGCCCCGTTGTCTTTCCACATCCATGGTGTCGCGGCGATGAACCAGACTATCGAGGCCAGCAGCATGAGCCACTTGACCATATCCAGCTCCATTCGACCTGCAAGGAGGAGAATCGATGGCAGTGTCAAAGCGATTAATGCCAGAAGTGAGACAATTTGCAAAATGGAACGCATAATGATTTCTCCTTTTATACCGCTGCGAGGTGCGGATTATTTTTCTGGTAGAATTTACTTAAGACGATATATAGCACGGCGGCCACAAACCAGCCGGGCAGGGATGCGAACCACAGTGACCACCGGCCTATCGAAAAGACCGCTCCGAGGCAGATGGCCAGCGTAAGGATCCACGCGACGCCGGCGGCCCAGTTAAAGCTATGACCGCTCAGCTCGGCGTAGGAGCTTCGCATACCCAGCTTTGGAATCAGCCAGAAGTCCACGAATATCACCGCTCCCATTGGCATAAGGACCATGCCGTAGATAGCGACGAAATCAAGTAACTTCATCGCGATAGCTGGGAACATGCCGGCAAGAGTTGCGACAGCACCGGTTATCAATGTCACTTTGAAGCGGGACGACTTCGGCGAAAGCGCCTGAAACGCCAGACCCGCTCGATAAATAGTCGGATTGGCCGTTGTCCATCCGGCGATAATTACGCATAACAGTCCTGCCAGCCCGGCGGCACGATACGCCAGAGGACCCGGCAGTACATCCCTATTGGTAGGATCCAAGTGCAACTGATAGGCATAAAGGATTGCGGCGCTGATCCACGCCATGAAGTGACCTACGTACATGCCGGCGCTTGTGGCAATGGCGTACCAGCTTTTTTTAGCAAAACGAAATACCGACAGGTCGCTCATGCCGATATGCATGGCCATATTGCAGAACCAGGCGAAGAACATAACGTGCCAGAGTGTGAACTTTACCTGTCCGGGTTGTGGATCACCTCCCGTCCAGATATGCTCCTTTGCTAATTGCCAAGTGTCCCCCAGCGAGCCAATATTGGCGTTCGTAGCGACGATGAACTGTCGCAGGCCGATGAATCCGAACGCGAGGAAGACCAGCACCATCCAGGGTGAAGCCACGTTGGCAAACTTTGCGACGGTGTTGTAACCGTAGGCGGCAACAATAGCGATCAGTCCGCCGACAACAGCTACGGCAACCACCCATCCGGCGCTGTTGGGATAAAGGTCGCTGAGGCCGGGCATCTTGAAATCGAACCAGACTCCGACTGCCGTGGCCGAGACAGTGACCATTGCCCCGGCGAGAAAGCAGAACATCACGCCGTTGGCGAGGTTGTAGAGAATTACGAGCTTTCGGCCGCATATCTTTTCCAGTTGGTAATAAAGCGTTAGACGTTTGCGCGTAGCGATAGGTGCGCAAAGTAACATCCAGCTCAAAACCGCCAGGGCATTGCCTATGAGAAGACCCATGATTAAGTCATAAGCACTAACTCCTGCGGCGACAAACAAGGGCCCGATCATCAGCTCGGTCCCGGCACAATGTTCGCCGGCGTACATTCCAAT
>JAFGPJ010000236.1 GCA_016936275.1 Sedimentisphaerales bacterium | reverse complement strand
GACCGGCAAAACATACCTGGCGGTCGCAATTGCCGTCTCAATGCTGAAGAAAAGACAGATCCGGAGAATCGTCCTTGCTCGGCCGGCCGTGGAGGCCGGTGAAAAACTCGGCTTTCTGCCGGGTGATTTGCAGGCAAAAGTAAATCCGTATCTTCGCCCCCTTTTCGACGCCCTCGAAGACATGATGGATTTTACGCAGATGAAGAAATTTGTGGGTCTGGATATAATCGAGATAATCCCGCTCGCTTTTATGCGCGGCCGGACCTTAAACGAAGCCGTCATAATCTGTGACGAAGCACAAAATACCTCGGTTTTACAGATGCTGATGGTCCTGACAAGACTTGGAAACGGCTCGAAGATGATTATAACGGGCGACATAACACAAATCGATCTGGAACCGGGACAGAAAAGCGGAATGATCGAAGCCATCGAAATATTACGAGGAATCAAAGGTATTGGATACGTGGAATTAAAACAAACCGATATAGTTCGGCATCGGCTGGTTCAAAATATCGTACAGGCTTACAAAAAAAGAGGGAAAGCCAATTAGTCATTATTACGTACAGGATAGATAGATGGTATTTTGGAAGAAAACAAGTCCGCGGAGAAGTCAGGTTCGTAAGAACATATCCGCCGAGCGTTTTTCACGTATAAGCCGGTTCGCCAACACTGATTTTTTAACATCGATCCTGATATGGCTGCTTTTCGTAGTTGTCTGCACTCTCATTTTATCTATTCCTCAAGCCGGTATTGTCGAAGTAGCACCGATAGCCGTTATTGTCGTTTTGATTTCCCTGGGTGGCGTTTTATATATATACCACTTTCAAAAGAGAATAGCAAAAAACCACGCCAGAGCTTTAGTGCTGGTTGGCTTGTTCGTCATATTATTAGCAATAACCAGACTTCTTACGCTATCAACCGGCGAAACTTTTTGGGCTACCGGAACTGCCATCACAACAGCTATTATTATGACTATCGCTTATAACCAGCGTTTCGCGGTAGGTATGAGCATGTTCTATTGCCTCTTTGCCTGTCTTGCCGTAGGGCCTATGGAATCTAAACTTACGGGTATCTACCTGTTATTGGTAATGATCATCGGTGCGGTTACCTGCTGTTTTTGTCTGAAAGAAATCCGTACGAGGATTAAATTGCTCCAGGTCAGCACACTGGCGGCGATAGTAGTATTCATAACAGCAGCGGCTCTGAACTTGTTGTCCCAAAAACTCAACACTGCTAGTATTATCAGGGACTCGGCCCTTCACGCCGGCGTTACTCTTGTAGTCGGCGTGCTCATTCAGGGATTGCTGCCGCTTATCGAAAAAGCATTTCGAATCGCTACGAGCATGACACTGCTGGACTATAGCGATGCCAACCAGAAGTTGTTGAAACGACTTCATATGGAAGCGCCCGGCACGTTCAGTCACAGCTTGCTGATAGGCTCAATTGCCGAGGCCGCTGCCGAAGCAATCGGACGCAACGGGCTTTTGTGCCGTGTAGGCGCCTACTACCACGATATCGGCAAAATTAATAAGGCCGGGTATTTCGTTGAGAACGAGCTTGGCTCGGCCAGCCGGCACAAAGAGCTTTCGCCGACGATGAGCCACCTGATTATCGTCGGCCACGTAAAAGACGGAATAGAAATGGCCAAAGAGTACGGTCTGCCGAGCGTGCTTCGCCAGTTCATCGAGACACATCACGGCACAACGTTGATCGAACATTTTTACAACGAGGCCAAAAAACAAATGGCAAAAAACTCAAAGGGAAAAACCGCCGATGCTCCTTCCGAGAGTGAATTCAGGTATCCGGGTCCGAAGCCGCGAACAAAAGAAGCTGCAATTGTTATGCTGGTCGACGCTGTAGAAAGTGCCGTCAGAAGCCTGCAGGAAGTAACACCAGCAAAAATCGAGGCGGTCGTGCACAATATGGCGATGAAACGTCTGCAGGACGGCCAGTTCGACGAATGTGACATGTCTCTTAGGGAACTAAGTCAGATAGAAGCAAGTATTTCAAAAACTCTCGCGGCACACTATCACGGACGAATCGCATACCCGAAACCACCGGATGAACCTCCGGAGACAAAATCCCAGGCTGAGCAGCAAGAGCAAAAAAGTAATTAACAATCATGGCTTCTTCCAGACAAGATCAGGATATAATCATTCAAATCACTCAAAATTTCAATGGCATAAACATATCTGGGCATAAGATAAAAAAATTAGCAAAGGCCGTCTGTAATCGTTTTGCTGGAGACGAATCACAAGATACAAGGCACGAAATTAGCATTGCAATAGTCGATGATAATGAAATCCGGGAGTTGAACAAACAGTTCCTTAACAGCAACGCCGCCACCGATTGTTTGAGCTTCGATTTGTCCGACGGTGAGAAGGGGCCGGAAATCTTTGACTTGGTCGTTAACGGAGAAATGGCCGTCAGGCAGGCAAATTTGCGTGGCCATTCAAGCGAAGCCGAGCTGGCTTTGTACATAACGCACGGCTTGCTGCACAACCTCGGGTTCAGCGATTCGACGAAAAACCAGGCCCGGAAAATGCATGACACAGAAGATGAAATTTTACAGGAATTCGGCTACGGCCTGGTATATAATAAGGATACAGGATCGAAAGAACATTAGAGCACAGCAAACGTAGAACCTGTGCATTAATATAATTGAAAGGGTATTAAAAAGTGAATTACGCTGGTTGGGCAGTTTTATTGATTTGCCTTCTCGCCGGCGGCACATTGTTCTTTTCCGTCAACGCCGTCGCTCTGCGAATATTTTCACACGTCAAGCTGCAGGAAGCATTCAAAGCCGCAATCAAGAAGGAGGATTCCAAAGATCTCACCGAGCGGCTTTTGGAAAAAGAGGAAGATCTGATTTTGACGTGCTCCTTGTATCGGCTCATCTTTAACATGTGCATATTGCTGGTACTGGTAGCTGTTTTTACTCACCGAAGCGATCCTGCCGACACTTCGAGCTATACCTTTGATTTGTTCCTTGCTGCTATCGTTGCCTTTGTGATATTCTCGGTTTTCAGCCTGGCCATACCTCATGCCTGGGCGAAATATTCCGGCGAAAAAATCCTGAGCCGGACATACTGGATTGTCATGTTCTTTGCGTTCATAACATCACCGATTCTATATATCTTCAAGCTATATGATGGCTTCATCCGGCGCCTGGCGGGTATCGCCGAAACGACGCCGGAAGAACAGCACGAAGAAAAACAGGAAGAATTCCTGACAGGCCTTGAGCAGCACAGAACCGATGGCGTGCTCGATAAAGAAGAGCAGGAAATGATAGAAAATGTATTAGAGTTAAGCAGCAGCACGGCCGACGAAATTATGACTCCGCGTACCGATATCGTCGCCGTCGAAGTTAATTCCGACCTGCGAAAAGTTTTGGAAACTATCACATCCGGAGGCCATACGCGTGTGCCGGTTTACGAAGAGAACATAGATAATATCGTAGGGCTTATTTACGCCAAGGACCTGTTGGCGGAAATCGGTAAAGACCCGGTGGATTTCAAGCTCAGCGATAAAATGAGGAAAGCTTACTTTGTCCCTGAAACCAAGCCTCTGCGCGTCCTGCTGCACGAGTTTCAAAACCAGAAATTGCACATCGCCGTCGTGCTGGACGAGTACGGCGGGACGGCCGGCATCGTGACTCTGGAGGACATCCTCGAAGAGCTTGTCGGCGAAATTACCGATGAGTACGAAAAAACGCCTACTGAACCTGTAAAGAAAATCGATCAAAATACAATCGAGGCCGATGCCAGAACGTACATCGATGACCTTAACGATGATTTCGAACTGAATTTACCCGAAGACGAAGACTACGAGACCATCGGCGGATTTGTATTCTCGCGCCTGGGTTACATCCCAAAAACAAATGAGAGCTTCGACTATGAGAATTTGAAGTTT
>JAFGPJ010000235.1 GCA_016936275.1 Sedimentisphaerales bacterium | reverse complement strand
GCATAGGGGCTTTCGGCGGTTATCGCCCCTTTGACTTTCTTGCCGTTGGCGGCTATCGCTATATAGTGGTATCTTGGCATCTTATTTACTATTTATTGTTTAATATGAACTATTTGTAAATAAAATTACATTACGTCCGCCTGTGTTACTCTCAAAACCTCAGAGATAGTCGTTATCCCGTCAAGCACTTTCCGGGCGCCGTCCATTCGAAGAGTCTGCAGACCTGAGTTAAGAGCAAACCTCTTTATTGTGCCGGCAGTTTCCTGCTTGTATATCAGGTTTTGTATCTCGGAATCAACGAGCATCATTTCGTAAATACCCGTTCGGCCGCGATAGCCGGTCTGAAAACACCTTTCACAGCCCGTGCCAACATAGAATTTTCCACTGATATTATCCGTTTTGCCCAGCCCAAGCTCTTTTAATTCATGTGGTGACGGCTCGTAATGTTTTTTGCAGTCCGGGCATACTTTTCGTACCAACCTCTGAGCGATTATGGCGATCAGCGACGAACTTACCAGGTACGGCTCGACGCCCAAATCCAGGAGCCGGCTGACCGCGCCCGCCGAGTCGTTGGTATGTAAGGTACTGAAAACCAGATGGCCGGTAAGCGAAGATTGTATCGCCATGCGGGCGGTCTCGATGTCTCGGACCTCGCCGATCATTATAACATCCGGGTCCTGGCGCAGCACGTGACGAAGTGACGTGGCGAAAGTCATTCCTTTCTTGCTGGCGACCTGAATCTGGCTGATACCTTCGAGCTGATACTCAATCGGGTCTTCGATGGTTATAACGTTTTTCTCGGCCGAGTTGATTCTGTTAAGACACGCGTAAAGTGTTGTGCTTTTTCCGCTGCCGGTCGGGCCTGTTACGAAAATCACGCCGTGAGAGCGATTAAGCAAAGAATCGAATTTCTGCAGGTCCTCATCGTGCAATCCCAGCTCGTTCAATCCGAAAAGACCGGTGCTTTTATCGAGCAGACGCAGCACGCTGCGTTCGCCATAGCTGGTCGGTACGGTGCTGATACGCAAATCGACCTCACGCTGGCCCAGCCGGACGCTGCACCTGCCGTCCTGCGGAAGCCGTCGCTCGGCAATGTCCATGCCGGCCATAACCTTGATACGTGAAATAATCAAAGGCAGGACATTTTTGTTCAGGCTAAGGGTATCATACAAAATTCCGTCAATGCGATAGCGAATCTGAATCTTTGATTCGTATGGATGTACATGAATATCGCTGGCCCGCAACTGCAGGGCACGAAAGAGAATATCGTTGACCAGCCTGATAACCGGTGGTCGATTTACCACGTCCAGCAGGTCATCCGAACCGGCTACCTCATCGACGAGCTGGTCGAGATTCTGCGAATCAAGCTCTTCGGCCACTTCCTCGATGACCGTCGTTTTCTGCTCGTAGGCGATGTCTATTACAGAGGTAATTGTAGCCCGGGTGGATACCGCCGCCGATACGGGCAAGCCTGTCATCTTCGATACGTTGTCGAGAGCATTTGCATCCAGCGGCTTGGACAAAACAACCGTCAGCTCGCCATTATCAGCATCCGGTTTGATCCCGATAAGAAAATGGTGCTGGGCATACATTGCCGGGACGGCTTCTATGAATTCGGTGGGCACGTCCTTGGGGGATATTTCCGGCAGAAATTCCCAGCCGAGAGCTTCGGCAAAGAGTCTCAGCACTGCATCTTCTGTAAAGTAGGGGCAGTTTAGCAGCACTTCGTCAAGCCGGCCCTGGCCGGTGTTTTCCTCGAAGAATCCGGCCAAACGCTCAGCATCGACAATACCGGTCCGTTTGGCAGTTTGTATAAGTAAATCTTTCATCGCTATTGTGCGTCAAGGACTTTTAATGGCTCAACCGGCTTTGGTTTTATACCCGGCCAGTCCTGGAAGCTCTGGAATTTATTTTCACTTTCCTCAAAAGCAATCCTGTTTCTCTCAGATATTTTCTCCAGGTCCGGCAGACCGGCTACTTTATCATCTGGTCTCAATATTTCACCTTTAACAAATATATACAGTCTCCTGTCATCTCCGCTGTTATTAACTTTTCTGAAGAGCCCGCCCACAAGGGGGATATCGCCAAGGAGGGGCACTTTCCAGTTGGCCTTATTATGATCCAACTGTATTATGCCTCCAAGAATTATCGTGCTCTGATCAGGTACTGTAACTGTTGTTTCAATATTATTCTCTGTCTTCGGCTCCGGCGGCTCATTCAGTGCAGCAGATTTAGCAGTTTGTTTTGAACGTACCATTTTTATCTCAAGGCGAAGCAGGTTACCTTTACTTATATGGGGCGTTATGTCAAGCTGGATACCGGAAGGAAATTCATCGAAGGCATAACTCGTACTCACAACGGGTTCCCCGGCTGTGGTAGCAGACGAAGAACTCCTCGATACGTATATGGTAGTTGTTGCATCGATATGTCCCAGTTCATTATCATTAACCAGAATCTTTGGCTTGGCAAGAACACGGCCGTATTTCTTTTGCTGCATTAGGCTCAAAAGTGCCTGGATATGGTTATCTGCATAAAAACCTTGACCGCCTATCAATCCATCCCCCAAAGTATTGCTTAACTCGGCGATTCGATCGGAGGGAAATGGAGAGAGTAAGGCTGAGTTCCCAGCGGGTGCTTTGGACATTGTTCCATCCGCTTCAAATCTTGGGAATTTTGAAACCAACTGCAAATCATAGTCAAAAATGTCGGTTTCGGTAATTTCGACAAGCATGACATCTATGAGTACCTGAGGCCTTCGTTTGTCTAACTGTTCTATCAGGTTACTTATCCATTCCTGATTCTTTTTGCTTGCAGAGACAATCAATGAGAATGTGTTGGGATCTGGAACTATAGTAATTAGATCTTCCTGCTTTTGCCTGACGCTTTCAACCTTGCCTTCTTTATCCATGATATTTTCCTGAATAAGCGGCTCAAGAACCGTTACCAAATGACCAGGTGACTGATTTTCAAGCGGATATACTTTATAAGGTATCTCCGTTTTGTCCGTTTCGGCATCTACATAGCTTAGGATTTCTGCTATCTTAACATGCTGCTCGGCAGTAGCATTGACAAGCAGCGAATTCGTCGGCTCAACTACTATGACCTGCGGCTCTTCCATGGGAGCCTCGCCGAATTCAGTCTCAGTTCTGCTAAGCGTTGTTGGCCTTGCTGCTGCAGTGGTTTGCGGAGTGATTGGGGGCTTTGCGCCGCTGGTAATTCTTGAATAAGAAGAATAAGGACTCGTAGGGCTGGGGCTGATTATTCCAAGCTCTTCCAATTGTTTCTTTACATCAGCAGCGTCTACATGATGAATCTTGTATATTTCCAGGCTGCGCAGGTCCTGCTGCACCACATCAAGAGTGCTTATCAGCTCATCGATATCATCCAATTGCTCGTTAAGCCCGATCATCAGAATCCTGTTTGTTCTTTTGTCGGCGTCGAGATATACCGTTGGCAGTGACGGCTCAGGTTGTTGGCCGATGGTCGATGTTCTCGATGCTGAAGCTCTTTGCCTTGCTAATGCGGCCTGTTGTGCCTGGCGGACTCGAGCTTGATACTGGGCCGCCGTCTCGTTCGCTCTTTTAGGACTGATCGCAGGTGTTGCCGGCTCTGTATCCGTAGCGGCGATTGTAATGGATATCGTGCCTAATTGCTCGGCGAGGCTCTGGATCTTCGGAGCAAGCGTCTCGGCCATCGTGTACTGCAACTGCCTGAACCTGAACTTTTTCGGCTCTCCCTGCACATCGACAATATTTAGCAAAGCCTCTATGCGTGCCATGCGGTGGGCGTACCCGGTGACGATAAGGGTTTTTGTCTCGGGAATCGCAGTTATACTCGTCGTGAGCTTCATTCCCGTTAAAAATTCCTGTGCAGTGGTTGTGCCTATGTGTTTAAGTTTAAAAATACGCTGGATTATTCCATCCCCACGCTCGACTTTCTCTCCGTATATTTCATGTAATGCAGGATCGATGTCCAATGCGTTGTCCTTCGGAGCAATTTTGACGAGATTGCCCTCGCCCCGGGTCATCGCAAGATTCTTGAACTTGAGCACCTCTTCGAGCAAAGGATACAAATCCTTGACCTTGATGGGGCCTCGAAACTTGCCGTGAGGATTAATCGTTACTTCCTCGCCGACATCTTTCTCGTCGTACATGAAATCCAGTCCCAGATATGGGCCCACCAAACCTAGCAATTCGGAGACTTTAAGCTTCTGCTGCTCGGCCAGGGCCAGGTTAACAACCTGCTCTTCATTTATTGAGGATTTCATATCTTTATCCTGGTTGTCCATTGGCGGTTTTGGTGTTTCTTGCTTAACTACGACTTCATCGGAGTTTGGATCGGTTTTTACCTCGTCGCTTGCTGTAAACAGGAATGTCGCTTCACCGGGTTCGAGCGAAGCAGAAACGTTCCGCTTAGCAGGAGGTTCCGGTTTGTCCTGTGATTTGGGTATATCTTGTGCTGTAATAGTGCCTGAATTCCGTGATTGTCCTATTGCAGAAACCAGTCTGTCCAACAACCTGACCGGCACAATAGCAATCACTTGATCGTTGTGAATATCGATAATTGCCTTGGTACTCGCATTCTCATCCGGTGGATTAGAGAAGCTCCCAATCGACACCCCCCTGGTTATACTGTTGGTAAGTTTCAAAGCAAGCTGTTCGTTAGACGGCAGGTTTCTGACCGCTGAGACCGGAAGAATAGCTTTTACTACATATTGCTCCGGCACATCGACAAGATCGAGAATGGCCTTTGCTTTGGTTAATTCACGAGGCTCGGCTGTTACTAAAAGCGCTGATGAAGCGGGGAAATGCGTAACCGTGCCTGTCATGACCTCGGCGAGATATTTCTTGCCCAGCTCAACGGATATGTGTTTCAAAGGAAAAATCTTGTATCCGGTTTGCCCGGCGGCAAGAAGACCGTTACTAAAAATCAAAAACACTGCGGTAAAAGTTAAAATCCAAATGTGACCCCCCTGAAAACAACGCTGCTTTGTCATCATGAAACACCCCTTCGTCCGATAGATCAAGATATCAATCCCTTCCCCAAAACCTCATTTTTGAGGCAATAAAACGGGGGCCGGTTTTTATAGTATTAACTATTAATTCAGACACAGAAAAAGGGCAAAAGTTCCCGATTATCAGGTAAAAAAACGCCAATATATTTACTAAACCATATACATTTTGCTCCTTAAGTCTTGAATATCAATCCGAAGTTTTCGGTTTTTGATTCTCCCGGCTAATCGAGTTTAATTTCAATACTTATCGGGCACATTAACTAAGTACATATTTATATACATGTCGGGCCTTTAAGTCCTATAAAACTGCTGACAATAGTTCTGAAAAAAAAGAACCTAAATCCGTCAGCTTAATTGCATTGGAAATGTTGAACGATTTGTAACTTATTATTGCGGGGGGCTATTTTTCCGCCGATTTATCTGATTCGGACGTGCCGGCATCTTCTTGATCTTCTTGATCTTCATCCGCTTCGGGTGAGGATAAATTTGGATCTTCCTGAATAGCGTTCAATTCTTCGCCCATATTATCCAGTTTTTCCGCTTCTTCGGCACTGACGCGAGTAGATTTATATTTGGAGATTAGTTCCTGTATCCGGGCGTTTCTTTCTTCCTTGTCGATTTTCGAATCAGTTTTATCCGATGCAGAACTTTGCTGTAAATCTTTCAGTTTATCTACGAATTCGTTCACTTTTTCGTCATCGTCTATGTTTCTTTGCGTTCTTTGTGGAATACTTCTTGTGTTTCTAACGTTTGCGGCGGCTCTGCTGAAAGCTGTGGATGTTGGTTTTACGGAGCCTGGGCTGCTTCTTAATGAAGAAGCAGGGGAGGCTTTGGCTGGAAGCCCCGTTTCCGCTTTCTCCTGAATTTCAAGGTTGTAGGTCTCTTCGCTGCTTTTCAGAACAACAAGGCCGTCTTTTACCTGTTCGACAAATAAATGCCCAACCATGCTGGACTGCCGGACCCAGTGTCGTCCCCTGCCGGGCTCATCGATCAATGCCTGTGATAATGTCGGATTTTCCGGGTAAAAAATGGTGGCTAAAACCGGGAATTTGGGCGTAACTGTCACTTTGCTGTCAATATTAGTAGTAGTCTTGATTCCTTTCGGAGTTTTCGCGACCGCCGGTTTGTCCGGATTCAGATACAATGCAAAAGCCTCTGCCTGCTTGACTAAAGGTGATTCCTGGCTTTCACCTGTCTTTGTCTTGGTATCGGCGGCATTCTCGAATTTTTCTTTAGCACTTGGTAATTTGAGGAATTTGTCGATACTGTTATCGGTGCGAACACCATATATCACAGGAAAAACAAAGAAAACACCTGCCAGAATCGCTGCTACAATACTTGTTATTCGCAATGTCTTTATCATATCGGTATAGGAAGCACTCAAGTCGGTTGCACTTTGCGCTAATACTGTGTTTCTGTGCTCTCTTTATTTGACATTACCGGCAGCGTTTGGTTCCCTCCAATGTTTAATTTTCTCCATAAAAGCATCCTCATTGCCCGCATAATCGCCGCTCTGCTCAGGTGTGTGGCAGTCTAAACAGGTTGATTTCGGTTCTGTAAGCTCGGTCGCACCGGCAGTAAGGATATGCTCTGATCCCGATCCGTGGCAGTTCTCGCAGCCGACGTTTATTAAATGCCCTGTTTTTTGCTGGGAAATGAATCCGCTTTCATAATCCAAACCGATAACATGGCAGACAACGCATTCCGGATCGAACTGTGAATTGACTTGTTCCAGCGTCGAAAAGGCCTTTGCGTGGGCATTATTGCTCCACGTTTCATATTCGTATCCGTGGCAGGGTTTACAGGATTTCGAGCCGGTATATTCCAGACCGTTCGGCAGGGCAAAGCGTGGATGTTTCTCCAGCAGGTTTCTGTCTTTGACAATTTGCTGATAATCTCCGTACAGCTTGACCAGAGATTCATCTTTTGGCAAGTCTTCCTCGACTGGGAACGCCTTAAATGCCAATCTCAGCGGCTGACCGACTCTGGGGGGGGCTGTTACTTTCAGTCCGCATACGTATCTGCCGAAACGTCCCACTGTAAAGGCCAGAGGTCGTCCGTTAGGATTGCCAATCACAGCCGGCTCGTCGGATTCACTGGGGCACACAACGCAGTCGACAAATTGAGCTGTATTAGTGATGGATTTTATGGTTTCGGGATCGCTTTTGCTCAGGATCAGGATATTGAGACTCGGCATGCCGGAAGGCAGGGCGAAAAGCTCCTCGATCTGATCAACCGGGGTCGATTCCGGGTCAAAGGCCGCGACGGTGGACAGAACGGTCCTGCCTTTGAGCGAGAATTCCTTCGTAAACTTCGCCGGTATGTTCATCTCGGACGTGCCGTAAGAACTTATCATGTTAAAAGTCGACTCAATACCTTCCAACAGGCCGAGGTTTCTGCCTGTTTCGATGTCTTGCTCGCTCAGACTTACCAGGTCGTAATCGAGAAGTTGAAGCGCCTGGATTATGATATGATATTTGATCAGATCCTGCTCACTGTCACCATTCACGAACGAACCGGTGTCGATAATTAATCTCTTGTCCTCGGGCACAGCATTTAGTACGGCTGGGCGTCTGTCGAGTCCACCAAGTTGTCCGCCTGAACAGCCGCAGGGCTTCAATGCTCCGAGCTCGTTACCGGTTAAAAAGACAGTGAAGGAATCGTCCGTCGGCGGCTCTTTTTCATATTCCGCAGTTTTCTTCGGGCTTCTCAAAACACAGGAAGTCCCTGTTATTAAGATACAAATGCAGATTATTAATCGCTTCATGAATCAACCATTCTTATGCTGCACATCAAGACCTGACGGTTCAACCGGACTCTTCAAGTGTGCTTTGTAGTGTTTGGGCTTCGGCGCTTCTTTTTGTATAGTAGCCGTTACAGCGGATTGGTAATTTCTCGCCGTCCTTAATACTTAATGACAACTGGTCGGTGAATTTTGCTTTACCATCAGCGGCCGGTGGTGTTATTGCAACTTCAAGCTGGTAGCCGTTGCTGATTTTCTTCTGCTCCAGAACCTTAATGCCGACAATATTACTATTCGACGACAGTGACTCGATTTCAAAGTCCTTTTTATAGTTGTTGAGCACCGAGATTGTCCTTACTATCGGTGTTTCCGGCACGGCATTAAATAATATAAGTAAAGGCGGATTGACCGTATATTTCGGTAGAACGCTGTATAAAATAACGGCATTATTTCCCTGGGGGTGATTAAGGTTGATGTTTACACGACCTTTGAGATTTTTTTGAAGCTTTTCTGTATCGATCTTTGGTTCAAGAACAAATTCGGTTGCTTCAACAGTAGGATTGATATCAGCCGTGATACAGTCGGCGGTCGATTTGAATTCTGTTATTGAAAACGGGCGGCCGTCAATACTGTTGATTGTAATCTTCGGACAGCCTGCATTGTCCTCATCGAGGAAAAGCCTTAATCTCTTCGGCTCCCAGGCGACTTTAAGCACAACTTGTGCCTTGATGGTCAGGATAGTTTGAGGATTTGTCTTGTCGTTGCTATGCACAACAAGCTGTCGATTCATAGTGCTTTCGAGAGGGCCTGAGTTCCATTCGACTTCCAACGTCCCGCTTTCACCCGGGGCATATTCCATTTTGTCGAGTCTGGTGACCACTCCACAGCATTTCCCGACATCCGTAATCTTAAGTAAGCCTTCCCCGACATTTGTGAATTCGAACTGGCCTTGTTGT
>JAFGPJ010000234.1 GCA_016936275.1 Sedimentisphaerales bacterium | reverse complement strand
CGCAGCTCGAATTCGGCAAATTGAGTCTGCCTGAAAACCGTTCCCTTAATTCCGTCTAAGTAATTCATCAGCAGCGACAAACGGGTGTCTTCATCGTCGATTTCTTTGAGCATTTTGTCAATCAGAAGGGCCTCATTGAAAGTGGAGGCAACCTCTGCGACAAATATAGGATAATCGGCGGTCGGATAAGGCTGGTTCTTGTTGGAGTAATAACTGTGCATCGTATGACCCAGCTCGTGTGCTAACGTACTGACGTCTTCGTACTGACCGTTGTAGTTCAGAAGGATGTACGGATGAACATCGTACGCGTCGCCGTTGGAATATGCGCCGGAACGTTTGCCGGGCGATGGATAAACATCGATCCATCTCTTCTCAAAAGCCTCAGCGACAATCCGGCAGTAATCGGCACCCAGCGGCTGCATAGCATCAAATACCAGCTTCTTCGCCTCTTCATACGTATATTCCAAATCAACCCCTTTGACAACCGGCGCATATACATCCGAGTATTTCAGCGTCTCTACTGCCAACATTCGTTTTTTCAATTTCAGGTAGCGATGGAACGAGTCGAGATTATTAGTAACATTCTCGATAAGAGCCATATAAACTTCCGTCGGAATGTTGTTTTTGTCCAGAGCTGTGTGCAGTGACGACTCGTAATTGCGCGTTCGGGCGTAGAACATATTCTTTTTTACCTCGGCATAAAGCTGTGTGCCGAAAGTGGCTTTGAATTTGTCTAATGCACCCCAGAACGCATCGAACACCATCTTTCGATCATCCCGATTCTGCACGGCCCGGTAGCGGCTGTAGCCGGCCTGGTTCAGCCTGGCCGTCGTGCCGTCACTTAATTTGATTTCAGGATAAGGCATTTCCGCGTTGCTAAAGACCGTATAGATCGAGGATGGCCCGTCGGCAAGCAATCCCGCCTCGGCGAGAATCTTTTCCTCGTTCTCCGGCAACGTGTGAGCTTTCATTCGAAGGATGTCATATAAAGCCATCCTGAAGACTTTCAGGCCGGGCTGCTGCTCCATGAACGCGTCGATTTGCTGTTTATCGAGTTTGGCAATCTCCGGCACAATAAACGCCGTCTTGGAATTGTAATCGGTTCCGAGCTGCTGCATCTCCTGCTTGAATCCCAGGTACTTAGAGTTGCCTGTATCCTCGTCGTATTTCATGGAAGCGTAGCAAAATAACCGCCCGAACTCTTTGGATATCCTGCTGTCAAGCTCCAGACAAGCCAGCAACGTGGACGCCGAGCTTGTCAATTTGCCTTGATATTTCGTTACTCCATCGAATTGGGTGACAATTTTATGCTTGGCTTTATTCCACGCCTCGTCAGAAGAATAAAGGTCTTCCAGCTTCCATTTGTCCTCGGCGGCAATTTCTGATCTTTCGCGATTCTGGGACAATGCTTCGGTTTGAGAGAATGCTAAAAATGAAATTTGTGCCATAATTATTATTCCTGCTATTCTGTTCATTTTAACTCCTTCTATGGAAGTTCCTTGGTATTCTTTTCAACCGCCACATAATAAGTTTAAGACCGGTATTTGTCAATTGTACTACTCCTGTGGTCATAGCGGAGAATTGCCGCGAGGTAGAGATTGACTGTTATGTTTTATGTTCTGCTGTGCAAATATTGCCAGTGCCGAGCCAATTAATAAAATGACACCAAAAAATAATTGGAAAATATTCATCGATTCACCGAAAACCACGTTGGAAATCGCCAGGACAATAAAAGGCTGGGCCAGGATGACCAGAGCGGGGATTGTCGCCCCGATTCTTTTTATGGCGGCATAATACAGCGTATGGGCCAATGCGATTGCTGTGATCCCGGAAATAACTGCACATGCCCACTGCCATGCGCCCATTTTGGCTGTCGTCTCGACCTTCCCGAACAGAATCGCCGATATGGCAAGACCCACAACAGTGTAAATACTGATTACGGAAAATCCGCTGCGAGAGTCAATGTCTCTGAAAGCGATTTTTATCGATATCGTATAAACGCCCCACATAAAAGCAGCGGCCTGAGCGACAATGATGCCTGTGATGATTCTTGTCTCCGCAAGCTCCACTTCATTATACATCACGCCGATTAGACCGACTATCGAAAGTGTCAGGCCTATCCAAAAGCTTTTGCTTTTGGCCAGGGCCCTTTCATCGGAGAAAAAGATCAATGAAAAACCTGCTATCCAGATGATGTTCGTTTTCATCTGCAGCGTCAAAAAGGCCGGGCCGATGTAGTAAAACGATGCCGCGTATAAGCTCTGCATTAGGATATTCGCCATTGCCGGCACCAAAGCTCTGCGCCAGACTCTGTGGTCGAGGCGTTTGGTTTTAATCGAAAGAATAAGAAACGGCAGCCAGAAAAGACAGGCCACCGAATAGCGTAGAAAGTTTTGCGTCCAGGAATCCAGGTACCCTGTAAGGTACTTTATAAAAATCGGCCCGAATGACCAGAAGGTAAGTGAACCAAGGCAGAAAAAAGTCGCTGCTATATCAAATTTTCGATTACTTTGGTGGCAGGGTGTGCAACTCGTTGCACACGCGTGACGTTTCCGCGTGGGCAAAAAAGACATTTTGCCCACCCTACGAACTCCGGAGTCAGAATGGAAATTACTTGAAAGGTTCATAACGCGGCAAATCAATGCAGCATCTCGACGGCTATTTTTGCCACCTCCCGGCTGGCGTTTTTCTCGGCCAGCGGTTTTGTCAGCCCGGTCAGCTCGCTGCTGAGCTGAGCCAGCCTGTCCTTGTTCTGCAGAAGCTGCTCGATGCTCGCGATAATAGGCTCAATAGAAGTAAAGTACGGCATAAATTCCGGCACCAATTCTCTGCCGGCCAGAATGTTGACCAGCGAGAGGTATCTGGTTTTAATTATCAACCATCCGAACAGATGCCACAGAATCCTGCTGGACTGATACATTATGACCATCGGGCAGCCGGCCGCCGCGACTTCCAGAGTCGCGCTGCCGCTGGTGACAATTGAAAAATCGACCGCCCCGGCCGTTTTATTAACTGAATCAACGCTATATTGACATTCGAAACCGGGGATTTGTGCCGCTCTTAATATCTCCTTGCACTTTTTATCTACTGCTACAGTGACAAATGTCGCTGCGGGGTATTTTTCCTTCAGACGCAGTGCTATCTGCTGCATCGGCCGCCAGAGCGAGTCGATCTCCGCCGCTCGCGAGCCTGGCATGAGGGCAAACTTAGCTTTTTTCGGTGTAAAGTTTGCATATTGCTCGTGCCGCATGCTGGCAATCTCCAGTCTATCCATAAGCGGATTTCCCACGAATACTGCATCTATTCCTCGCTTGCCGAACCAGTCCTGCTCGAAAGGCAGCAGGCAGCAGAGCTTGTCACAGCATTTTCGAAGCTTGCGGATTCGCCAGCCGCCCCAGGCCCAAAGCTGCGGTGCCACGAAGAACAGAGTCTTTATTCCCGCCTTTTTAGCGGCTTTTGCGACGTGAAAATTGAACGAAGGTGAATCGCACACAACAACCAAATCGACATTATTGTTTATGAAATAATGATTTATGCGTCTGATGATTTTGTAAAACCTTGCTACCTGGCTGAAGGCCTTGTAAATCATCGCTGCTTTATGGGTAGTATCTTCGAGCAGTTCACAGCCTGCCTTAGCCATTTTCGGCCCGCCTATACCGACGAATTCAGTGGCGACGTTAGTTTCCTGCATGGCGCTAATCAGTCCGGCACAATGAGCGTCGGCGCTCGGCTCGGCGGCACTTATAAATACTCGATATTTCTTGTCTTTATTCAGCATAGGCGTACTTGTTACCAATATTTTGCTAAAACAGCAATAATTATTTCAAGAGCCGGGTATCGTCATGCTTAGGGACTGGCTCTTTTTGCATCGTCTTTCCGCAAAAAGTGCCTGTCCCTGAAGTGCCTGTCCCCCTTGGTTTAATGGACAAGCTCCCATCGCCTGTCTTTTCAAGCCTTCTCCTCCTTCCAGTGGGGGCATTTTCCTTGAGATACATTTCTAATCTTGACAAACCAAGTTGATTTATTAATAATAGAAGCAGGCTTTCAATAAACGCATAACAGGTTTTGGAGGAGATACTCCGTGTGGTTTACATTCTGTGTTTGCTGGTCGAAACAAAAAAACGCCGCAAAAACTGCGCATAGACGAAATGCAATATAAAAATATTAACAATTCCTGCGTGGAATCGGGGCAAATTTTGAAAGGGTGCTAAGGTGAAAAAGACATTTCTGCTCGTATTGATTCTGACAGTTGGTTTAGCTTCTATTACTACAGCGGCACAGGACATATGGACCAAAAAAGCTGATATGCCAATAGCAACGAGCCTGCATTCCGTTGGTGTGGTGGATGGAAAGATTTATGTAATCGGTGGTACGGACAATATCTACGGGTGGGCCGACTATTGGTCAACTGTCTGGGAATATGACCCATCGACTGACACGTGGACACCGAAAGCCGATATGCCGGCCGGGCGGGCACGTTTATGCGCAAGCGTGGTGGACGGCAAGATCTACGCCATCGGAGGTTCTCCACACAGAGATTCTGATATTGCGACCGTGGAAATGTATGAGCCGGCTACCGATACCTGGACGAGGAAGGCCGATATGCCCAGAGCAAGGTGCTTTCTTTCCAGTAGCGTTGTGGACGGCAAAATCTATGTCATCGGCGGTAAGATTTATCCCAGTGAAACCATGGTTTCAACCGTGGAAGTCTATGACCCGGCGACCGACACCTGGTCGCGTAAAGCCAATATGCCCACGGCAAGGGGCATGCATTCAGCCAGCGTAGTGGACGGTAAGATCTATGTCATCGGCGGTGTAACGGGTGCTTTGGGCCCCTGGATTTCAACGGTGGAAGCGTACGACCCGGCCACGGACACCTGGACCAGGAAAACCAGCATGCCTATAGTAAATTGCAATCATTCTGCCAGCACATTGAACGGGAAAATCTACGTTATCGGAGGTGCGAATGACTGGGATTATTGTTTACCGAGGGTGGAAGTGTACGACCCCTCGACCGATATATGGAGCGGAGGACTTAATATGCCCACGGCAAGGGCCTGTCATTCCGCGAGCGTGGTCAGCGGAAAGATATATACCATCGGCGGGATAATCAAACCTTCAACCTGGGTAACCGTTTCTGCAGTGGAAGTATATGATCCAAATCCTCTGGTGGTTGACTTCAACGGGGACGGTATCGTCGATGCCAAAGACATGTGCATTATGATTGATTACTGGGGCACGGATGAGCCGTTGTATGATATTGCCCCACCACCCTTCGGAGACGGCACAGTGGATGTCCATGACCTTATTCTATTAGCTGAGCATCTGTTTGAGGAAATCTATCCGCCGGAATTAATTGCGTACTGGAAGCTGGACGAAACGGAAGGCGACATCGCCCTTAACAGCGTTAGCGACAATCACGGCCTGCTGAACGGCAGTCCTGCATGGCAACCGGAAACGGGCAAAATAGACGGTGCCCTTGAATTTGACGGGATTGACGATTACATCGATGCCGGCTTTGTACTGAATCCCGCCTCCGGCCCGTTCAGCGTGCTTGCCTGGATAAAAGGCGGAGCGCCGGGACAGGTAATTATCGCCCAGATCGACGGCACCGGTACCGGCGAGATATGGCTCGGCGCAGATGCATCAGCAGGGAATCTCATGACCGGCCTGGTGCCGCCTCCTGCCGGGCGCTTCGTCCCGCAACCGTTAATATCAGAAACCATCATCACCGACGGCCAGTGGCATCACGCAGCTTTTGTCTGGGACGGCGGATATAGAATCCTCTACGTTGACGGTATAGAAGCCGCCAGAGATACAGCAGCTCAGAACCCGCTAAAATCCGCAACTGGCGGCATTATTATCGGTGCCGGCAAGAGTCTCGACGCCGACGCCGGAACCCTCTTCTCCGACCTAATCGATGACATTCGTATATACAACATAGCGCCGAGCGCCGAGAAAATTGCAGTCATGGCTCAATGAAACCTTAACACAAAGAAAGGATAGTATAAAATAAAATGGTTTAATGGTCCAAAGAAAAGATTGGTCATAATTGGATTTGTCATAGCGGTAATGTGTATGGATGGCGGGAGCGCAGAAGCGGATTTCGTCTTTGGTGAGCCGATCAATCTGGGACAGCCGATTAACACTTCTTCGAATGAGGCGACATTTTGTCTTTCGTCTGATGACCTGGAGATGTATATATCCTCGAATCGTACGGGCACGTACGGCATCGGTGATATCTGGGTATCGACAAGGGCTACAATAAACGATAATTGGACGAATCCTGAGAATCTTGGTCCAGTCGTCAATAGTTCGTTCCCGGATACGGTGGAATACATCTCGCCTGACGGCCTGGAACTCTACTTCGATGCGTTCAATCGTCCCGGCGGTAAAGGCGGCTGGGATATATGGAGGACGGTCCGCGTCACAAGGAACGATTCCTGGTCGGCGCCGACGAATCTTGGTACTCCATTTAACACCTCCAATGATGACTGGAGAGCCTGCATCTCGCCTGATGGTCTGAATTTTTACTTCGTGTCAACGCGTTCGGGCGGTTATGGAGGCGCCGACATATGGGCAGTCTGTCGCCAGACGACGGAGGAACCATGGGACCAGATAGTTAATCTGGCTCAGCCGATCAACAGTTCTTATGACGACTCCGGCCCGTGTATCTGGCGTGATGGTCTGACCTTCATCTTTCAGTCAACGCGGTCGGGCGGCTATGGTGGTTTTGACCTGTGGATGACAACCCGCCGAACGATAGACGATGACTGGAATGTCCCCGTTAATCTTGGGTCGATGGTCAATACCACTTCTGACGAGATATTACCTGCAATCTCTGCCGATGGTTCTATCTTGTACTTCAGTTCACCACGACCGGGAGGCCAGGGCGCGTGGGATATCTATCAGGCCCCGATCATTCCTGTTGTCGATCTCAATGACGATGCTATTGTCGATGCTGCCGATATGTGTATTATAGTTGACCACTGGGGCGAAAACTACTCATTATGTGACATTGGTCCGATGCCGTGGGGCGACGGCGTCGTCGATGTCCAGGATTTGATTGTTCTTGCGGGGCATTTATTCGAGGGGGCTGGCCTGGTGGCGCACTGGACGCTCGATGAGACTGAAGGTGACATCGCTTACGATTCGGCCGGCAATATCGATGCGACTGTGCATAACGGGCAATGGTCCGCTGGTAAGATCGATGGGGCCTTAGATTTCGATGGGTTAACCACGTATATGGATTGCGGCGATTCGCTGCGGCTGGACACTCAGAAGATGACGATTTCCATGTGGCTTGAGCCTGAGCATATGGGCGGCATGCGTTATGTTCTCTCGCGGGCCAGGGAAGGTGCCGAAGACTTCGACTATGTTCTGATGCGGCAATATGAAGGCCAGATAGAATTTGCCGTGGCTCAGGATGGTTCCGAGCCGGTTTCCGTGATGTCGAATGCAACGACACCTCTTAATGAATGGACGCATGTAGCTGTATGTCTTGACGGCTCCGAAGCGGCAATCTATATCAACGGCCAATTTGACGCTTCAGCAGGTTACGGCCAAAGAGGTTCTCGTGAAGACTGCCGGTTGTGGATTAGTTCACTTGGCGGCAGCACACGATTCTATAACGGCAAAATCGACGATGTTCGTATCTACAATATTGCCCTTAGCACTGAGGAAATTGAGCAATTGGTACGTTAGGATGTTTCAACAGCAACCTATTGCAGAGCGGATTTTTCCCAAAATGCCTTTAGGATTAGAAACCTTTAAAATAGCAAAACGGAGAGGGCGGGATTCGAACCCGCGGTAGGGCAAGCCCTACACAGCCTTTCCAAGGCTGCTCGATCAGCCACTCCGACACCTCT